>JBGTKR010000440.1:0-8026 GCA_041744535.1 Pyrinomonadaceae bacterium | reverse complement strand
GAAGCCAACGATTTAAATACTTCAGACATCATAAATTAGCAACAAGCAAATAATTAAATTTCGGGCAGGTTTTCCAAGACAGATAATGAAAAAATTTAAGCAGAATATATTTCGTTTCAGCATTTTTAGTTTGGCGGTTTTCTCACTTTTGACGGGCGTTTTTGCCCAACAGGTTTCGCGGGCGGATTTCGACGTTCAAAATTATACGATGGATGTTAATCTGAATCCTTCGGGCAACCGGATTGATGCAACTGCCGATGTCAGATTTGTGCCGAAGGAAGCAACCCGTGTCATTACCTTTGAACTTAACGGAGCGTTGAAAATCGAAAGTATAACTTTATTAAGCAAAGGTTTAGCGGCAACAAATACGCCGACAACTTCGACAAACAATAAGGTAAAAACACCGCTTCCGACAACTCCGGCGGGAAATGTTACGTTTGTGCAGGACAGAGTCGGTGTCAGCGATCTGGGTCCGAGTGTGCGGATTGATCTGGGCGAAAATGTTGCGGCGAACCTTCCCGTTACGCTTCGTTTCAAATACGGCGGCGTGATGGTTACGCCGGAAGGCGGACCGCTTTTGACCAAACGCCTTGCATATATCGGTGCGAATGACGGTTATTTAATGTATGCGGCTCGCTGGTTTCCGTTTCACGATTACGCAGCGGACAAAGCAACTGCCGACATAACAATAAATATTCCGAATACATTTCAGGTCGTCGGAAACAGCGATGTGCCGGTTGTTAAGACAGGCGGGAAATACCGCTTTGTCCGCAATCAGCCGGGTTTGATCGGTAATTTTACCTACGGCAGATATGTCGCAAAGACACTGCGTTTTGCCGATTATGAATTACAGTTTTATACGAAAGCAGGAAACGATCAGATTGTTGCCGAATACGGCGAAACGCTCGGCAAAGCCCTTGATTATTACACCAGACAATACGGCGTTCCCGATATGGGTAAAAAGCTGATTATTGCTCAGATTGATGACGAAAGTCTGGATTATTATTCGCAGGAAGGAATGCTTTTTATGGCAAACCGCTTGTTTGACGGCTCAAAACCGATCATTAAAGAACGTCTGCAACGCGAAGCCGCCATTCAATGGTGGGGTTTGACCGTCGGGTTAAAATCCTTTGACGATGCGTGGCTTTCGCAAGGGTTAGCCGAATACAGTGCATTTTCATTGCGTGAAAGTATGCTGAACGGGGCTCAATTAGACAGTCTTCGCCGTGAACTTTTGGAAAAATCTCTGACGTTTGAGCAAACCGCATCTTTAGCCCGAACTCCTTCGGCGTTGGACGATCAATCGGTTGCTTATCAATACATAATGTATGCCAAAGGTGCTTTTGTCTATAAACTTTTGCGGGACACGCTCGGCGAACAAAAATTCGATCAATTATTGAAAACTTTCCTCCAGCAATATCGCGGGAAAAATGCTTCGATTGCCGATTTTGAAGACTTGGCAAGCAAAGTCGCCGGAAAAAATCTGCGTTATTTCTTCGCCCGCTGGGTTGAAGGAACGGGTGTTCCCGAATTTCAAGCCGATTACATAATTTTGCGAACCCGCGGCGGAAAATTTGTTACCCGCGGAACGGTCAAACAAAATTACGATAACCTGCAGCTTCCGCTCGAATTACAACTTCGTGCCGAAGGACAGGGACGGGTTGCCACGGAAAAAGTGTTTATTCAGGATTCGAGTGCCGATTTTAATATCGAGTCGGACGGCAAACCGATTGAAGTAGTCGTTGATCCGAAATATAAACTTCTGCGGATTTCCGACGATCTGAGAGTTTCTTCGGTTGCCCGCCGCGGCATTGAACAATTCAAGGAAGGAAACTACGTCGAAGCTCAACAGCAGTTTGAAGCGGCACTTAAATTAGACCGTTCAAATGCCTGGATTTACTATCACTTGGGCTTGCTTTTTCTTCAGCAGAGAAATTACGATCTGGCAGTTGATAATTTCAAAGCCGCCCGAAATTTAGGCTCACGCGGACAAGCTACACCGACCTGGCTTTACGTCTGGTCGGAAATCAAAATGGGAAATGCCTACGATGCCAAAGGCGACAGAACCCGTGCGGTGGCGGCTTATAAACGTGCCGAACAGATCGGCGACACTTACGACAACGCCCAAGATGCGGTGGAAAAATATCTCGCCAGTCCGTTTGATCCGAGAAAACAGGAAGCAACGACGGCGATTCGTTAAAACGCATAAATTGAGAAACAAAAAGGCGAATCCGAAATCGGACTCGCCTTTTTGCTGCCCGTTTATTAAAAAATTCTAGAAACGAACTTTCGCTCTGAATTGTCCGACACGCGGACCTCCCTGCGTCGAGGTGATTCGACCGAAATCGCCGCTGTCCTGCAAGTCGTTGTTCGGATTTGCAAAATTCACGGTGTTGAACAGATTGAAAATATCAAAGCCGAGTTCAAGACTGAATCGTTCGGTAAGTTTCGTGTTTTTCGCAAGTCCTATGTCAAAGCGTCTTTGCATCGGACCGCGAAAGGTATTTCTGCCCAAGTTTCCGAACTGACCGAAAGCCGAAGTAAAACAGCTGCTGTCAATCACGGCGGAAGTTCCGTTGAAACCGAGAAGTGCCTGTTCGCTTGTGCAAACCGTATTCGGACGACCAAAACCCGGACGATACAGACCGCCCGCTCCACGGGTTACGCTCGTGTAATTTGAAACGCTGCCGATTTCGGGTTCGGAGGCAAAAACCGTGAACGGCGTTCCCGATTGTGCCTGAAAGAAACCAGAAACCTGCCAGCCCGTTAAGAAACGATTATTCGATTTACCGAACGGAATTTCATACAAGAAATTTACGCTGAAACGGTGCGGGCGGTCAAAATCCGAAGGTCCGTAATTATTATCGGGATTTCGTGCATCGCCCTGAGCGATAAAGCCCGTATTCGGAACATCGGGTTTTCCGCCGCCTGCCGTGCTTCCCGGATCGCTCGACATCGTATCGAGAGATTTTGAGAAGGTGTAGGCAACATCAAATGTTAATCCGTCCGAAAGCCGCTTGGTCAAACTGAATTGAGCCGCGTGATAATTTGAAAAACCGTCTGATTTCAAAAGCAATGCTTCCGGGACGTTGAAGCCTAAGATCGGCACACGGGCTTCAAAACCGATCACCGAACCGCCTGCATTGGCAAGGTTGAGGTCAACTTGATTTAAGACAGAATTAAAGAATCCGAAAGCTCTTCCGACTCCGCGTTCGCGTGCCGTCGAACCCGCGTTCAAAGCTCCGTTCGGCGAACCTGCCGCGACATACGCCTGATTAAATCTTTCATAAATGTGGTCGGGCGTATTCGGATCATTCAAATCATAACCCTGATTAAGTGCGGTGGATTGCAAAAGGTGTCGACCTGCCGTTCCGACATAGCGTGCCTCGAACAGAAAGTTTTTGGCAAATTCATACTGCATTCCGGCGTTCCATTGATGCACGAAAGGCGTTTGCAGATCGCGGTCAATCGCCCGAAACTCGAATGTTTCGGCAATGTTTCCGGTTATACCGCCGCCGAAGGGAACTCCGCGTGCGTCGGTTGTAACGGGCGTATTATCCCGAATCTGATAACTTCCGCCCGTTCCCGAACTGCGACGAATTCTGAACGGCAGCCATTGATTAAGCGGAATGTTTGTCGGCGTGCTGGAAAAAGCCGAATCAATCGGAACATTGCGGCTCGGCACGGTAATTTCCACTTCCCGCAGGAACGGATAATTACTAAAAATCGTGTTGATAAATGCGGCTGAAGGTCGGTCATAAAATAAACCGTAACCGCCGCGAACAACAACTTTATCATTAACTTGATAAGCAAGACCGATTCGCGGAGCAAAATTATTGTAATCCTGTCCATTTAAAGTGTGTCCGTTTGAAACGACGTTGGTGGCATTGATCGCTCCGTCAACGACCGGATTTCCCGTCAATTGAACATTGTCCGGCACGATAAAGCCCGAAGTCGGATTGTCGCAAAGTGCGGTGCTTCCGCCCGTTTGCGTAAAACACGGTTGAAAATCCGTCAGATCAAAGTTTCCGATTCGTCCGTTTTTCTCGGTCGGATACATAAACAGTTCATAACGCAGACCGATATTCATCGTCAGTTTTCTCGAAATTTTCCAGTCATCCGTTATATAAAAACCGTAATCGGTAAAACGAAATTCCTTGTCCGTAATTCCGTATTGCGTATCGGCTTCAACTGCATTACCCGTTACAAACTGCGTAAAGTTTTCAAATTTTTCAAACTCCGTCGCCTGTTCTTCGGGAAGATTCGTGTCGTATTGATGGCGTTTATATTCGCCGCCGAATTTCAAGTTATGATTTCCCCAAATGTAAGTCATATTGTCCGCAATGCTGTATGTAATCTGCTTGCGTTTGTTAAATGAATCATTCGGACCGCCGAGCGAAAAGTTTGAAAGTGCGTTTCTTCCGACAAAATGCCCTAAACGCCGCGTGGCGATGCTGTCGTCAAACAGCGAAGCCGGATTAAATATGCCGATTGCATCATTTGTAAATTCATCCGTCAGGAAGGGATCGTCGAGACGGCGTGTATTGTTCAGATAAAAATAACCGAAGCGGACTTCATTGATAAATTTCGGAGAAAAAATATGTGTATCCGAAATCGCAAGAGTGCGGTTGCGGTCATTGCGTCGGAGCGTGAAGGGCGAAACCAGACTGCTCGGATCGGGGAAGGGATCGAAACCGGGAAAATCCGTATAGAAAAGTGTTCCGCTCAAAGTGTTGTTATTGCTGAGTTGTCCGTCCAAGCGGGTTGTAAACTGATTTTGCTTAAATCGTGCGGGTTCGACGTTTATAACTTCGATCAGCGGAT
Organism: Pyrinomonadaceae bacterium; assembly: GCA_041744535.1. Taxonomy (GTDB): domain Bacteria; phylum Acidobacteriota; class Blastocatellia; order Pyrinomonadales; family Pyrinomonadaceae; genus Aridibacter. The sequence continues at coordinate 3,202 of JBGTKR010000440.1, read as the reverse complement.
TATTTCGCAGAAGTGTGCGGTTTGCCACATTCGGAAAAGAGCCGAATTGAAAACTCGCCGTTCCCGTCTCATCAACCGTTCCCAAATCCGTAAAGTTTGTCGGAGTCTGAATTACATAACCGCCCGTTACGGGATTTCTCAAATTAAACAAATTAAACGCAACATTACTGACATCATTCGCCGTCAGACACTGCGTTCCCGTGCAGCCGTTTTCGGCGTTAAAAGCCGCCGCAATCGCCGCTCTTGAACGATCATCGCCCAAAGCTAAGACCGCTCGCGGCAAAACCGTGCGTGAACGTGCCGTCGGAACTAAACCCGTGTTGGCATTCGTGTATTGATAACCGCCGAAGAAGAAAAATCGGTCTTTAACAATCGGACCGCCGATTGTAAAACCCGTTTCGGTTCGATCTGCTTTCGGTTTTTCAATTCCCGCATCTTCGAGAAAAAATTCGTTGGAATTAAAAGCCTTATTTTGCAAATAGTAATAAGCCGAACCCGTAAAATTATTTCCGCCCGCTTTCGTTACAAGCTGAAAATTCCCGCCGCCGCTTCTGCCCGTCGAAGCATCGTAAAGACTTGTTTGCAGTTTGACTTCCTGCAAAGTTTCGGGAGCGGGCGAAATGTTATCGTTTAGAGAACCTTCGTTGCTGGTGATATTCGTCGCGTCAACACCGTTATAAAAAAGGCTCGTCGAGGTCGTTCTCGTGCCGTTGACCGATGGCGAGATATTTCCGTTTCCGGCTACTCCGACGGGTGAAAGTTCCGCCGAAACTCCGGCTTCCGAAGAAAGCAAACCCGTAAAACTCCGTGTCGAAGTCGGAATTTTCGTAATTTCTTCACCCGTGATCTGTCTGGTAGTCGTCGCCGATTCGCTTTGAACAAGCGGCTGCTCGGAGGTGATCGTAACGATGTTTTCAACTCCGCCGACTTCCAAAGTTACGTCAACCTTTCGCGGCACGCTTGCTTCGACTTCGACGTTCTCACTTACCGTTTTTTGAAAACCTTCTTTTTCAAATGTAACCGAGTATTTTCCAACCGGCAAATTTGTAATCGTCCAACTCCCGTCATCTTTTGTAACGGATGTCCGTGTTAAATTCGTATCATTATTTAAGACCTTCACGGTTGCTCCTTGAACAATTGCTCCGTTCGGGTCGGTAATCACCCCGCTCAAACTTCCGTTAGCCTGAGCAAATATACTCTGCACTCCGAAAAATGCTAAGCAAATAGCGAAGGTAAAAACCTTCAATGCGTGTTTGGAATACATATCCTTCTCCTTAATTAAAAACTGAATTAAAATGTATAAATGCGGTCTTGATATAAAACTATAAGACCGCCCGATAATTGCTTTATGAAATTGATTTTTTATTATTTTCAAATTCTAGGATATGCAAGGAAAGTTAATTGAATGTGAAGGAAAACTTAAATGTGTGTAAAGTTTATATGAAATAAATGTTAATAGATTAAAGTAAATTGAAAATAGGTTTTCAAATATTTATATTCAACTTTTGGAAAAATTATTATTATGAAAAAAATCATTTATCAGATTCATTTATGGCTCGGACTTTTTGTTTCGATTCCCGTTCTGGCGTGGGCATTCAGCGGATTTTTGTATGCTTTGCCGAATACGGTCGAGGGCGGAAAGGTTGATGTCATCGCTCAGGAAAGAGTGAAAATAAGCCCGAATGAAGCGATTGCTAAAGCACATAAATTTGCGGGGAAAACTTTGCCGACGACGGCTTTGACGCTTTTAATGCGGGATGGAAAGCCGTTTTATCAGGCGATTGGCGGGATGGGAATGGATTCGATTCTGGTTAATGCCGAAACGGGCGAAGTTCTGCAAACACCGCCGCCGAATCTTGCAACGAGATTTTTTCGGCAGGCACATTTTTATTATTTTGCGGGTTCTTGGCAGATTACGCTTTTGATTATTTTTTCGCTTCTGGCAAGTCTTTCGGCAATTACGGGAATTTATTTGAATATCGTTTATTGGTTCGGCGGAAGCGGCAAAAATAAGCCTGACAAAATCGAACTTTCGAGCGAGCAGGTTCATTGATTTTATGTCGGAACGCTCGCGACCCGCGTGCAAAGATTGCGAAAGCAACCTAAAAAATTTGGACTAACCAAAATTACTGATTTTATAACAGTTGCACGCGGGTCGCGTGCGTTCCGACGGATGAGTAATGTTTAACATCCAAATCTTGTTGTTTTGCATCTGAAGGTTTAATCTTGATTCAAGAGGTTTTAATGTTATGAAAAAGTTTTCGGTTACAATTATTTTGCTTTTCGCTTTTGCGTTTACTGCGTTTGCACAGCACGACCACGAATATGCACCGTTGCAGGAAAAGGAAATTAAATATAAAGACTGGACTTACAAAAATATCGCAACCAATGAAGATTTGAATTTGCGTGAATATACAAAGGATAAAAAACTTGTGATGGTTTTTTATTATGCAGCTTGGTGTGCCAACTCGAAATTTCAGATGCCTTTTACCGAAAAAATGTATGAGAAATATAAAGATAAAGGCTTGGGAATCGTTGGTGTGAGTTTATATACTTCGCTCGATAAAGTTGAAAACGCTTTGAAATTTAACAAAATGAGTTTCCCGATTGTCGCCGAATCAACTTCAACCGCAGACCGCAAAGCCACCGATCATTACAAATACCGCACTAAATCAGACGATGAACGCAAATGGGGAACGCCGTATAATGTATTTTTGATTCCGGGCGAAATAAATAAAGAGGGTGAAGTTTTAACGAAAAAAGTTTTTGTCGTCAACGGCGAATTGATGGAAGCGGAAACGGAAAAATTCATACGCGAGAAATTAGGTTTACCTGCCGAAACGGAAACTGTAAAAATGACGGGCAAAAAGGATGCAGTCGTGCCTTGTGAAGATGAAAAATCGGCAGAAATTAAAAAGAATTGATAAGAGAAAGTTACGGAGTTACGGAAAGTTACAGATAGTCAGCTAAATAAACTCTGCAACTTTCCGTAACTCCGTAACTTTCTTCTAAGAAGCTGTTTGAAATCTCTTTTCCATTCGCTGAAAGCGAAATTTTCGATAGCGTCGGGTTGAGCCTTTGGCTTACCCGACGTGAGTTACAGAAAGTTTTCCGACGCTGTAAGTGTCGCATTTATCGCAAGTTTAATGGCTCACTTTCAGCGAGCGATAATTTGTTTTCAATCTAGCGGCGGGTGTCGTTT
>JBGTKR010000439.1:0-4789 GCA_041744535.1 Pyrinomonadaceae bacterium | reverse complement strand
TTTTCACATAATTATCAGCTATAACAAAACTCTTAAAAAAGCTATAATTCAAAAGTATTGAGAATGAGAAACTCGACACTTTCAAACCCACAATTATCATTAACGCCGCTTGGAGCGGGTGATTTGATTGACCGTTCGGTTCGGTTTTACCGCAAAAATTTCTGGACGTTTATTCTGATCGCTTCGCCGCCGATTGTGGTCGGCGGGGTTTTTCTTATAGGCTGGATGATTCTTGCCCGCAATATTTTTGCGGTTAATATTGCCAATCCCGTCGAAAGTTCGCTTTATCAGGTGTTCGTTTATTTGGGCAGTCTGGTTATATGGTTTATACAATTGATCGCCGTCTTTGCCGTGATGGGCGGGGCTTCGAGAAATTTTGTCCGGCACATACTTTTCGGTGAGGCGATAACTTTTCGGGAAACTTACAAAAATGTGAAAAGCCGCATTTTCGGTTTAATGGCGGTTTCGGCACTGCTTATATTTTTACTCGGATTTTTCGGTTTAATAGTTTTTTATTTCGGAGTAATTATTGCATTTGTCGGCATAGCTGCTGCCGCTTGGATATTTCAGTTTGCGGAGATTTTGAATTTTCTCGTTTCGATAGCTTTTGGAACGGCGGCTGTATTTGCGGGGCTTTGGCTTTTCTTTCTGGTTGTTTCGAGATTCGTATATGTTCCGCAGGTGATGCTGGTCGAAGGGCAGGGAGCATTTTCGGCAATCGGGCGAAGTGTAAGTCTGGCGGGCAAAAATGTTAAAAGGGTTGCCGCACTTTTTATATTTACAACGGTTGCAACCTATTCGGCGTTGGCACTTTTTTATATTCCGCTCGGCTGGTATGCGTGGTTTAGCGGGATAAATCTCGGCGATTTGATTACGGCGGATACGATTCCGGCTTGGTATGAGATCAGCACGCGGGTAATTACGGAGATCAGTCTGATTCTGCTCACGCCGGTTTTGATGATCGGTTTGTGTCTGCTCTATGTTGACGAAAGGGTTCACAGCGAAGGTTATGATGTTGAATTAATGGCGGCAAATCGCCTCGGCGATATTCCGACAGTTCCGCAAACTTATGTAAATCCTCTGCAGCCCGCCTTGTCAAAACAAACTTCGCCGCAGGCAAATCAACAATATAATCAAATACCGAAACAGGCGGATTTAAAAGCCAAAAAGACTTCAAATTCGGTTCTCGGTCTGGATTGATTTATGAACGGACAAAAACTTAAAATCCTGCAAAATATCGGCAAAGCAGAAGCATTGACGGTTTTTTGTGTTTTGGTGTTTTTGATATTTCCGGGATTTATAAATGCGAAAACTTTCGATCAATATAAGAAAAACATCAAACAATTAAAAATAGAATTCGCCGCACTTCTTGTTCCTAATGAAGATTTTTCAGACGAGGAAACGAATAAAAATATAGAAACCGTTTTTGAAAAAACGCTCAAACTTCTTCCTGTTGAAGAAAAGGTCGAAGCGGACGGAAACACTTTTGAGGTCAACAATAAATGGATCGCCGACAAGATCGAAGAATATAATATTAATGAAAAAACTTCAGAAGACAAAGAACTTATTTTAACTTCCGTCTATGAAAGGCTCGAAGCAATCGAACTCAAACTCGAACAACTGGAAAATTCGCTTAAATCCGAAACGGGAAAAGACGCGGAAAAACGAAAATTATCCGAAATCTTAAAACGCGAAGAATATCAAAAACCGAAGATCGAAGAAGAAAGTTTGTTTCAAAAAATCTGGAACTGGTTTGATGAATGGATGAAGAAAAATTTCCGTCCGCAGAGATCGAAACCTCTCCCCGCCAGCAATTTCAGTGCGGTCGCATACGTTTTACAAATTCTGCTATACGTCGTAATTATCGGAATAATCGGATTTTTAATTTACAAATTTGCACCGTTTTTGATGAAAAAATTTCGCCAACGCGAAAAAAGAGAAAGGAAAAAGGAGCGTTACATTCTGGGCGAGAAATTAGCGGCTGGCGAAACATCGGAAAATCTTTTCAGCGAAGCCGAAAAGCTCGCCCTTGAAGGACACTTACGCGAAGCGATCCGCAAAGGCTATATCGCACTTTTATTTGAATTGAGCGAGCGAAAACTGATCGGCTTGGCAAAACACAAAACAAACAGAGATTATCTGCGTTCCGTCCGAAAAAAACGCGAACTTTACGAAAATATGAATACTTTAACGTCAAATTACGAAAGACATTGGTATGGTTTTGAAAATGCCGACGAAACCGATTGGAATGATTTCAAGGTCAATTACAAAAAAACTCTGGATAAAAATTAATAATTTATATTTATTTTTGAAAAAATGATAAATGATAAATGATAAATGAAACAAAAGTTCTTAATAATTTTCGCCCTGATTTTCCTGCTGATAACGCTGATCGGTTTGAATGCCGCATCGTATGTGCAGAAGGAAAAAATTCCCGATTCGGAAATAGAACCGAATCGCTCGACCTATAACACGGGACCGACGGGGACTCGTGCATTTTATGAACTGCTCGCTGAAACGGGGCGAAAAGTTAAGCGTTTTCAAGCACCTTTCCCGGCGGGCGGAAGATTCGATGCGGGTGAGTTTTCAACTTTTGTGATTATCGGCAGAACGCGGCGGGAAATTGATGCTGATGAAATTACGCACATTTTGGATTGGGTTTCGGCGGGCGGAACTTTAGTTGTAATTGACCGCGAACCGCCGGCGGAATTGATCTCGACAACGGCGAACTGGAGCGTTTTTCAGGAATTATCCAAAAATGCAATTTTAAATATTGATCCCTCGAATCAAAAACAAATGATCGGCGAAACCGAAGCCGTAAAGCCGATATTGCCGACAATTTTGACAAATAATGTCAACGCCGTTCAGCCTTCGCAATTTGCGTCTTCGATAAAAATTTCGCGGCTTTACAATACGGAAGCGGAATCTGACGAAGATGATGAATTTGACAAAGAAAACAATTCGCAACCGCCGCCGCCGATAGCAAATGAAGAAAGCCAACAAAACAGCGGAATTGGAAGCGGCGAAGGAACTAACGGAAATGATGAAACATTTGCAGCACCGACACCGCTTGCAAATGCCGACGAATATTCGCAAATGTCGCTGGTCGCTCCCGTTATACATCTTGCTGACAAAAAGACGAATCTTCTGGTTGATTTTCCATTCGGTGCGGGACAGATCATTTATCTGAGCGATCCGTATATCGTTTCAAACGGCGGAATAAATCTGATTGATAACGCTCAACTCGGCATAAATATCGTCAATTCACGCGGCGGAATAATTGCGTTTGACGAGTATCATCAGGGTTTCGGAAATAACGAAAACCGCCTGCTCGAATATTTTTCGGGAACACCCGTAATTCCAATTTTTCTGCAAATATTTTTAGTGATCGGTTTAATTTTTTATTCACAAAGCCGCCGTTTTGCCAGATCTTTGCCAGCCGACGAACCGAACCGGCTTTCCAAACTCGAATACGTTTCCGCAATGGCACAATTGCAAAGGCAAACAAAGGCTTACGATCTCGCAATCGAAAATATTTACAAAGAATTCCGCCGCCGTGTTTCCCGTTTAGTCGGAGTTGATAATAAAATGACTTCTGACAAAGATTTAGCGAAAAAGATTGCCGAACGCACGAAATATGATGCCAATGAACTCGAAGAATTATTATTCAAATGCAAAGACATAATGCACGGCGAACCGACGAAGAAAAAAGAAATTGTGAATTTGATAAGCAAATTGCGTGAAATCGAAGAAGTTCTCGGTTTAAGGCGAGGAAAGAAACGTAACTCGTAATGTTAATTTATCGGGAGAAAAGAAAATTGTCGCTGTTGCTTTTCTATTTTCTACAATTTTTTTAATTATTTTGGCTGAATTTCTAAAGTTTCTACGCATATATAATGAGTGCTTATTTTTAAAAGTTTTCTAATTTTTAATTACCGTAGCACAAATTTAATAAATATATTGAGGAGAAATGTTATGGGTGAAGGAGATAATTGGGGTCAACTTGGAGATTTGCATAAGGAGATAGAAGCGAAATTAGAATTGTTGAAAACGGTTCAAGAAAATATGCGAAACGGAACGGCTGCTGCGAAACTCGAGGAGATTGAGATATTGGAAAAACAGATAAAGGCATTAACTAAACAATTAAATGGTATTGCACATCCTCCGAGTCCTCCGAGTCCTCCCAGTCCTCCCAGTTCTCCGAGTCCCAAAGAGCTAGAGGACAAACTTAAAAAAGAACTGGTTGAATTTAAGCCTAAACCAAATGCAAATCCAAATGTGGATAAGGTTCAAGAGGCTATGATGGATACGTTATTTAAAAAATTAGGAGGTACAGGAATAGTAACCGGCAGCACAACGGCTGGCGGCGGCACAACGGTTGGCGGCGGCATAATTTCGGCTGGCGGCGGATTAATTACCGGCGGATCAGGCGGTGGCGGCGGAATAATCGGTGGATTGATTACAACCGCTGGTATGATCGGATTATTTAGTATAGCTGCCAAGGCTGAACAAATCAGCCCAAATCCGCAATCTCAACAAATTGATCCGCGAATGGAACAGTATTTCAATTACCTTGTGCAATGGGTTAATAATTCAGCAAATACGTTAAAGCATAACGGCGGTAATGTTAAGGCTATCCGACCACCAAAACTATTCAATGAATGGCTGAAACATCAGGGAAATTAAACCTAAAAAGCAAGCAAAAATTCCTCTTTTACATCGGACAGTAATTTCTGCATTATTTATAAAAAAATCTGCAAACTTAGTTAGGTTTGCGGATTTTTTGTAA
>JBGTKR010000438.1:0-9365 GCA_041744535.1 Pyrinomonadaceae bacterium | reverse complement strand
ATACAATACTTCGGACAGTTTTTCTAAGTTGTTGAAAACATTGAACTTATAAAAACGCCCTTGAAAACACTAAGTTGTTGATTCTAAAGAGCTTAACATTTTATAAACATCGAAAATCTAAAAACTGTCCGAAGTATTGTTAATAATTCCACTTTTATCGTTTTTAATTTTAAGTTTTGACTATTTAATCAGATTACAGGAAATTAAAACAGAAATAACACAAGAACATTATTCAGAAATACAACAGCAGTTTTTCTTCTATCCTTTTGAATTTATTCAAATTTATTTTTTCACATTTATCCTTTTACTTTTCTTATGGCAAACTAAAATACTTGTTCGTGAAAAAACAAAACTTAAATCAACTATGCCATAAATGATAAAACTTCTAGCACTCGACCTCGACGGAACGCTTCTGAATTCAAACGGAAAAATTCCCGTAGAAAATATATCTGCCATCCGCCAAGCCGAAGCAAAAGGCGTGCTGGTAACGATTGCAACGGGCAGACGTTTTCGGGATGCACGTCCCGTCGGGCTGGAATGCGAGTTTAATGCCCCGATAATTACGCACAACGGGGCGTTGCTGAAATATGCTGAATCATTGGAAACGGTGGAAGTTTCATTAATAGAAAATAATACGACAAAAGAAATTTTGCGTGTCGGGAAAGAATTCGGCGGCGATGCACTCGTAAGCTGTGATCCGCACGGCAAAGGCACAATGCTTTACGATAGAATTTCCGCTGAAAACATTCCTTTGCAAAGATATATCGAATGGTCAAAACGTCTGCACGGCGACGACGCGGAAGCTGCCGTTCATCACGTCGAGAATTTGATTGAAGTTTTAGATGACAATGAGATAATTCACATTTCATATTCGGGAACTTGCGAACCGATGCTGAAATTGCAGAGATTTTTGGAAAACGAATTAAAGGATTCGGTCAATATTTTAGCAACAATTTATCCGCATCTGGATTTTACGCTGCTCGATATTCTGCCTCCGAACACTTCTAAGGCAAGCGGTTTGGAACATCTTGTAATAAGAAATAATTTTTCGCACGCGGAAGTAATGGTTATCGGTGATAATTTTAACGATTTGGAAATGCTCGAATACGCCGGAACTTCGGTTGTAATGGGAAACGCCGATCCGAGTTTGCTTGAAAGAGAAGAATTTTATACAACATTAAGTAACGACGAACACGGCGTTGCCGTTGCAATCAATAAATTTATATTGGGAGAATTAAATGGGTGAAGTCAGAGTAAAAGTAAAATTAACAAATGCTTTAGACAGAGCTTTGGCTCGACGCGGAAAAATTGATGAAAAAGACATTCGCACTTATGAAGCCGATGCTTTGATTGATTCAGGAGCAGTTTCCTCGGTTGTTCCCGCAAATGTTATGCAGCAGTTAGGTCTGCAATCCGATGGTCAAAGAGTTGCGGAATATGCAGATGGGAGAAATGATGTTGTTGAATTAACCGAACCTATAATGTTTGATATTATGGGACGAAAAACTACGGAAGGTGCAATGGTTTTGGGCGATGAAGTAATTATCGGACAGACGATTTTAGAGGTTTTAGACCTTCAGGTTGACTGCAACCGACGCGAAGTTATTCCGAATCCGGCACATCCCGACCAACCTATTGTAAAAATTAAATAAAGGAAAAATACACATAAATTATATGGCTAATAAAACAGCAGTTATCGAAACGAACAAAGGGACAATTAAATTTGAACTATTGGAAGAAGACGCACCAAAGACGACGGAGAATTTTCGGCTCTTGGCGGAAAAGAATTATTACGACGGCGTGATTTTTCACCGCGTAATCGAAAATTTTATGGTTCAGGGCGGTGATCCGCTTGGCGAAGGCTACGGCGGCGAATCGGCTTGGGGCGGAAAATTTGATGATGAGATTGATAAATCTTCGGAACTTTATCAAGGCGTTTATGACAAAGGCACGGTCGCAATGGCGAATTCGGGACCGAATACGAACGGCTCACAGTTTTTTATAATGCACAAAGATTACGGTCTGCCGCCGAGTTATACAAAATTCGGACGAGTTATAGAAGGTCAGGAAGTAATTGACGAAATCGCCCAGGTTGACACAAACGCCAAGGATAAACCGCTTGAGCCGGTCGTGATGGAAAAGGTTTATATAACGGATAATTGATAATGGAAAACGGATAATAGTGTTTCGGAAAATATTATCCATTATCCGTTATCCATTTTCCATTAAAAAAGATGCGTGCTGTTTTGCAGAGAGTTTCAAGTGCTAAAGTTTCCGTAGATAATGAAATTGTCGGCGAAATCGGGAAAGGAATTCTTGTTCTTTTAGGTGTTTCGCGGGAAGATTCGCAAAATGAAGCGACGTATTTACTTGAGAAGATTCTGAATTTACGCATTTTTGATGATTCGGACGGGAAGATGAATTTATCCTTGATTAATATAAAAGGCGAACTTCTCGTCGTTTCGCAGTTTACGCTATACGGCGATGCTCGCAAAGGTCGCCGTCCTTCATTTATCAAAGCCGCTTTGCCCGAAACCGCCAATGAACTTTATGAGTTTTTTGTCGGAGAAGCGAGAAAGCAAATTGCCAAAGTTCAAACGGGAAAATTTCAAGCGTTGATGGATGTCGAGTTAATTAATGACGGTCCGGTTACGATTCTTTTGGACACGGATAAGAATCAGTAGCAGTTGGCAGTAGCAATTGGCAGTGCGTAGTTTTAACAATTCGGTAAATTTTAACAAATCTTTTAACAAAAATTTGAAATAAATACTTTATAAATATGAGCAGAAAATTTACGCTTTTAACAATCCTTGTTTTTTCACTTTTTATTTTTTCCTGTGAAAACAAACAAACTTCTAATTCAAACACCGCCACGCCCGAAATTAAAAAGGATATAAAACCCGTTGCGGATAATGAAGTTGCCGTGATTGAAATGGAAAATCAAGCGGCTTTCGGGACGATTACGATTGAGTTTTATTCAAATATCGCCCCGAAAATGGTCGCACGTTTTAAGGAATTGGCAAAAGAAGGTTTTTATGACGGTGTTTCGTTTCACCGCATAAATCCGAATGTAATTCAAACGGGCGATCCGAATACGAAAGATGACGATCCGACAAATGACGGGCAGGGAGGTTCGGATAAACCCGATGTTGCGGCGGAATTTTCCGATCTGAAATTTGATACGGGAATTGTCGGTGCGGCACGCGGACAGGAATTCGATTCCGCAAATTCACAGTTTTTTATAATGCTCCAACGCCAGGAAGGTTTTGATAATCGCTATACGGTTTTCGGCAAAGTAATTGACGGAATGACCAACGCCCGCACGATCGGCGGTGCGACGCGGGACGGCGAGCGTCCGCTGGATGATATAAAAATAAAGCAAATCAGAATCGAACCGAAAAAATAATTGAATTCTAATGGATAAAATCACGAGCCGTGATAATCAGAAATTAAAATTTGCCCGAAAGGTGCGGGACGGCAAAATTAAAGACCGGATTTTTATCGAAGGTTTGCGGCTTGCCGGAGAAACTCTAAAATCTGAAATATCTATCGGCGAAGTCTTTGCAGCCGAGGAGTTTGCAGCAGATAAAAATAATTCAAAACTTATTGAAAAATTATCTTCCAAAGCCGCATTTTTTATAATTTCCGACAAACTTTTACGTTCAATTTCCGAAACAAAAAATCCGCAGGGAATTATTTTGATCTGCGAAAAACCTGCCTTTAATAAAGATATTTTTTTTCAATTTTCCGCTAAACAAAATAATTTTCCCGTAGTTTTACTGCTTCACGAAATAAATAATCCGAACAATTTGGGAGCGATTTTCAGAACTGCCGAAGCCGTCGGCGTAAAAGGAATTATGATGACGAAAAATTCCGCCGATGCGTTTTCGCCGAAGGCTTTGCGGGCTTCGATGGGTTCGGTTTTGAGAGTTGCGGTTTGGGAAAATGTTGAGTTTGAAAAGGCTCTTGAATGGGCAGATGAAAATAAATTAAAGACGATCTGTGCGGATATTAATGCGGACAAAAGCTACACGGAAATTGACTGGAAAAAACCCGCACTTTTGATTTTCGGTTCGGAAGCCCACGGTTTAACCGCCGAGGAACGCAGCAAAGTTGATGAAGGTTTGTATATTCCGATGTCGGAAAATGTCGAAAGTCTAAATCTCGCCGTTGCCTGCGGAGTTATTTTATTTGAAGCCAAAAGGCGGTTTTTCATTTGAAATTTATTGTTCGGGTTCGCCTCGTGATTCGTTTATCGGGTTTACGTTGGATATATTTAATTCCGAGTTGGAATCAACGGCGTTGATTTCCGTATTGGAATTTTCGTTTACTGAAATTCCGAGTTCCCTTGTAAAAACCGTCCGTGCAAAAGCGTCGTTTACGACAGCCAGACCCTGAGCAATTTCAAAAGCTAAAATTTTAGCATTGGCATCATTATTTCCCGCTAATTTTTCCTTCGCACTTCTGAAAGCATTTCCGGCACTATTGAAATTTCCCTGCTGCAGATAGGCTCTGCCGATCAAATAATAATCTTCGGCATTTTGCGGGCTGACGTTGGCGGCAATATATTGAGCGGGATTTTCATCAACCGTTCTTCTTCTTTGGTCGAAGGAAGAATCGGCAGTATTTTCAGAACGGGGTTGGAGGAAGGGACCTTCGGTTTCAACATTTCTTTGCTGATTCAACCAAAAATATGTAAGCCCCGCACCAATCAAACCGCCGATCAAAAGCCACAACAATCCCGAAATAATTTTTCCCGCTATTCCGCCGCCGTCTTCTTCATCTTTTGTATAAGATTTTACGTTTGCCGACGGAATCGCTTTTTTATCTTTTTTTACCGTTTCCGCACTTTTATCATCCGGGAAGGAAAACGAATCATCATCATTTGCCGCCTCATTTTTTAAAACAGCAATTTCCTCATTATTAACATTTTCCGGTTCTCTGATCGTGTCTTCAAATGACAAATCTTCATCCGAGTTTGTTTCAGATTTGGGAACACCGGACGATAAAACGGAACTATTTACCAAAGGCGGACGCGGGGCGGCAACGGTTTCTTCCTCAAAGTCGGCAAAATCCGATGTTTGAGTTTTGTCCGCTTCACTAATTTTTACCACGACGGCAGTCAGATTATCTTCCGCACCTCTTTCATAACAGAGTTTTTTTAATTGCTCGGAAATATTATAAGTGTCGTTTTCAGACCGTAAAATTTCTCTTAATTCTTCATCGGGAATGTGCCGCGTGATTCCGTCCGTGCATATCAGAAAAGTAGTGTCGGGTTCGAACATAATGGTTTTCATATCAATTTCGACACCATTTTCCGCTCCCAAGGCTCGGCTGATAACATTTCTGCTCGGATGAACGGCGGCTTGTTCGGGAGTTAAACGCCCCGCCCGAACTTCTTCTTCGACAACCGAATGATCTTGTGTTTCCTGAAATAAATTTCCCTGTGAATCGAGGCGGTAAAGTCTTGAATCTCCGACGTGACCGATGGTTGCAATGTTTCCGCTGATGTGAAGTGCGACAACGGTTGTCGCCATCGTGCTTAATTGAGCCAGATCATTGGACATTTGAAAAATCGAGGCGTTGGCTTGTTCGATAGCCGCTTTCATACGTTCTTCGGCATCACCGTCTTCCGGCAGATTTATAAAGGCTTCTCCCAAAACTTCCATTGCCATTTGCGACGCGACATCTCCGGCTTGTGCCCCGCCGACACCATCGGCAACAGCAAACAATCCGCTGTCTTTTAATTCTAAATAAGAATCTTCATTTTGTGGACGCTTCTCGCTTAAACCTCTGTCGGATACAGCCGCCGAACTTATCTGGAAATTATCCTGAGCCATTTTCTTCTCCAATTATTTTAGTTTTGAAAAATCACCTTGATAAAATAAACCTTATAAAATCTAGTTTGGATTGTGATTTATACCGATCTGTCTGTCAACGGCATTGCGGTGTGAAAACGCCATCAGCATTCCGAGCATTATAAAACTCGTAATCAAGCTGAAACCGCCGTGGCTGACAAACGGAAGTGTAATTCCCGTCATCGGCAAAGCCCGCGTGATGCCGCCGATATTGACGAGAGCCTGAAACCCGATGAAAGCGGTTAAGCCCACCGAACAAAGTTTGCCGAACATATCGCGTGCATCTAAAGCCGTTCTGACTCCGGCACTGACAAAAATTATCAAGCCAAAGATTAACAGTAAACCGCCTAAAAGTCCAAGTTCTTCGGCGATGGCGGCATAAATATAATCGGAATCGGCAACCGGAATCAACTCGACAAATCCGAGTCCCAAACCGCGTCCCGTCGTTCCGCCCGAAGCCAGACCATAAGTCGCCTGTGCGGGTTGAAACGCCAGCACATCGAACCACGCATCAACATTGATTGATCTTTGTAAGTTAGGGTCTTGCTCCAGCATTTCCGGTAGTTCGGGATTGTTTTTTACAAGTCTTTTGTAATAAGCATCGTATGAATCCTTCCACCAATCGGTGTCGGGTGTCGGCGGATTAAAACCGTCGAGCCACAGATGAAAACGCTGTTGAATCCTGTCGGGAAGAACCTTTTTGACGGGTTTGGCAAAGGTCGGCAGCAGCGGAATATTTTCCTGCGATTTTTCCGGTAAAGCACTGACAACCAGAATGCTGACGAGCAAAACCACGCTTCCGATCAGCACGATTCTCTGCGGCAGACGGCGGACGGCGATAAAATACAGCGTTACATAAACCGAACTGAAAACCATCATCTGCCCGAAATCCTTTAGAACAAAAAATGGGAAAAACGGCAAAACCGCCATAAACACGAGTGGCACAACATCTTTCGCACGCGGAATTCCCCAGTAAGTCCGTGCCAGATTTTTATACAAAACTGCCAGTATAGCCGCAAACCCGATCAGAAACGGAATTTTGGATAATTCCCAGGGTGTCATATTTCCGATGGATTTTCCCGCACTCGAAGTAATCGCCGCCAGCAGAAGCGGTCCGAGCGTTAGAAGCACGATCAGAAAGCCGTTTTTCTGCATTATTTCCAAGGCTTTCTCGTTGCGGGTTACAAAAAACGCTCCCAAGAAACAAAAGATCGCAAACAACGGAATCCAGGTTTTGCCCGAAAACAAAACTTCATCCATCCCGATTCCCGATGGTCGCGGTTCGGTTTTTGAAAGATCAACCGGCGAAGGTTCGGTCGGCTCTAAGCCCATCATCTGTTTTTTCTCCGCCGAATAATTTTCCTGTATGTAATGGTCTTGCAGAGTTTTTATCTTGGCTTTTCGGGCTTCGGCTTTGTCCTGACGTGAAATATATTCGGGATCGCTGAACAAACGATATTGAGCAGTTAAACCGATTGAGAACAGCAAGATTACGGAAGTGTAGATCGTCCAGTTTCCTTTATATTTGAAAACTTTTGAAAGAAAGATCGGCAAAATTGCAAGTATTAACAATAAAACCAAATCCCTGCCGCCCGTCAGCCACGAAGCCTCATAACCGCGAATCAACGCACCGTAATAAATAGAATAATGCGAGATCGCCGTCAGGATGACGATCAAAAATAAGATAAAAAAATGTGTTGATACGCGGCTTTTCATATTAAATAATTTTTTTCACCACAGAGATACGGAAACACAGAGAAAAATTGAAAAACAAGATATGGAAAATATATTTTATACATAAATATTATGATTCTATTTTTCAGCTAAAAAAATCAAAAAAACTTCTCTGTGTCTCCGTGTCTTTGTGGTTAAATTTTTACTATTCTTACATTATTTGTTTCAGCGTTGCTTCCTTCTGCTTTTTTTACCCGTCGTTTTCGTTTCAACTTTCGGCGTATATTTTCCGCCTAAAAGTCCTAATTCTCTCGCTTTCAGAACAATATTTGCGGCAATCGGTGCGGCTGTTGTTGCTCCGTATCCGCCGCCTTCGACGACGACGGCGATGGCGATCTGCGGATTTTCAAGCGGGGCGATGGAAACATACCAACTGTCGGTTCGGTCATACAAAACGGGAGCTTGATATTCGACCAATTCGCCGTCTTCATTGCGGCGTTTTTTTGTAACGGTTTTTAATTTTCCGGTTTCCTTGTCATAGACGGGGGCTTTTTTTTCCGCCGTTCCGGTTTTTCCGCCCGTGCGGATTCCGGCGGCTAGGATTCTGGCAAACACACGCCTTCCCGTTCCGCCGCTGCCTTCGGTTACGAGTCCCATAATCTGCCTGATCTGTCCGGCTTCGGCGGCGGAAACGATCTTTGCGAAAACTTCCGGTTTTTGGTCATATTCGATCTTCGGTTTCATCAGATTGCCCTGCAAATTCGCGGCGGCGGAAACTATTAAAGCCATCTGAAAAGGTGTCATCTGTCCGGCGTAACCCTGCCCCATTCCCTCCAAGCCGATGTCGTAAGCCGAAATTTTTTCGCCTGTAACGATGGTTGATTGACGCGGTGCGATGGCGTTGGCGATCTTTTCGTCGCTCGCGTTCCAGATGTTCGGGAAAAACTCCGCCCGCAAAGCATCCGCCGGAGTTTCAACGGGCGAAATTCCCAAGGCTCTCGCCGTTTCGCCGATTCTTTGTCTGCCGAGTGCTACCGCCATCTGTGCGAAATACTGGTTTGAAGACGCTTCGTAAGCCTGTGCGATATTTATTTCGCCGCAGCCGTAAGGCGGTTCACACGGCGGCACGGCATCAAATATCGGACGCGAACCGCGAAACGGAATAAAACCTTGAGGACGGCTGGTAAAGGTCGTATTTTGTTTATTATTGCGAAACGCCGAAAGCATCGTAAAAGTTTTAAAGGTCGAACCCGGCACATAATATTCGCGTGTCGCCCGATTCAGCAAGGGCTTGTCGCGTGAATTTCCTTCGAGTTTCAGATAATCGCCCAATGTTTGTGCTTCTTCCAGATTAAAAGAAGGATTTGAATACATCGCCAGAACATCGCCCGTCTGAGGATTCAGCACGACAATCGCACCTTTTTTTCCTTCAAGTTCTTTGGCAATAAAGGTTTGCAGTTCGCCGTCAATCGTGATCTGCACATCGCGTTTTTCTTCTTCGGGCTGCTTAATTTTTGTCAGAACTTCCCAAGCCGTCGGGAGCGGATTGCTTTTTTTGCGGTAGAGAGTTCGCTCCAATCCGGGCGTTCCGCGTTCCGTTCCGAGTAAGTGTGCCATTTCCCTTTCGTGCGAAAATGCCCGGACAACATCGCCGTCCGAATCAACTTTGTAATATGCCAGAGCGTTGCCGAGCTTTCCCGAACGGTCGAACATCCAACCGCGTAAATTCGCCGCCGTTGTTCGCCGATAACGCAAATCCTTATAACTCAATGCCGAAAATTGCTCGTTGTATTCATCGGCGTAAAATGTCCAGTAAACGTGATAACCGTAAAC
>JBGTKR010000437.1:0-11576 GCA_041744535.1 Pyrinomonadaceae bacterium | reverse complement strand
CTGTGCCGAATTTCCGGTAACGATGACATTCGTTAGTGCAATTCTGCCTTGGGAGAAAATCCCGCCGCCGTATCTGTCGACACGACCAATACCGTTTCCACCCGTGATGGTCATTCCGCTGATCGTTATCTGCACGCTTCCGAGTGTAATATCAAAGACGCGGCTGGTGTTGTTGCCAGTAACGGTCAAAAGATTTGATCCCGGTCCCGTGATCGTTAAAGGATCACCATTGCCGACAATATCCATATCACCACTCGATAAAGTAATCGTCTGTGCCGTATTAAACGTCGAATCAAACACAATCGTGTCCGCCCCCGCCGCAGCATTCGCATCAATAATCGCCTGCCGCAGACTGCCCGCACCGCTGTCGTTTGTATTGGTAACGGTAAATGTCGCCGCGTTAATCGAGATGACCGTTCCGAAAAGGAATAATATCGAAAATAAGTAGAAGTATTTTATATGGTTCATTTTTTCTCCATTTGCTGAAAATGTTTTTACACTTCTAATAGCGTAAGAAATGAAAAATGAGTGACAACATTTACAAAAAAAATTTTCAAATATCGGGAAATTGATGTAAAATTCTATTAAAATCAAGTTATTAAAAGTTTATGGAAAAAGTAGAAACCTCTGAAATCACCCGGATTCTGCACGATTGGAACAATGGAGATGAAGATGCCATCGAGCGTTTATTGCCATTTGTCTATGATGAACTCAGGAATCAGGCTCAATATCTGATGGCAAGCGAAAGGTTTGAACACACTTTGCAGCCGACGGCACTTGTCCACGAAGCGTTTATAAAAATTTCAAACCAATCCGCGATAGAATGGAAGAATCGAAAGCATTTTTATCGCATCGTTTCGCGTCTGATGCGGCAGATTTTGGTTGATCACGCACGCCGGCGGGCAAGTGCCAAACGCGGTAATAATCCGACTCGTCTTTCGTTGGAAGACGAGCAGATCACCATCGAAGACCGCATCGCTTCAATTCTGACCGTGGACAATATGTTGAAAGAACTTGACGAATTTGATGAAAGACAAGCAACTATTGTCGAAATGCGTTTTTTCGGCGGATTAAGTAATGACGAAATTGCCGAAGCCCTGGAGATTTCAACAAGAACGGTTGTCAGAGAGTGGAAAGTTGCAAAAATCTGGCTGTTGCGGAATTTTAATCAACAATGATTTTAATTGCTTAGGGTTGTGCGGTAAATAGTAATAATGCGGAAGCCCGCACAAAGTAAGGGCGTAAAACATTGCACACTTACTTCGTGCGTCTTTCTGCATTGATATTATCATTTATTGCACGGCACTATTAAATTAAAAACCGATAAATTTGCAAATTATTTTGGCTCAATTTACAACGGTTTTCGCTTTTAATAATGTAGATAAAAATCGAGTTCCAAAAAAATATGCAAAATAAAGACTGGAAAAATATTAAACGGATTTTGCAGAATGTTTTAGACATGGAAGTTAATGACAGACAAAGATATTTGGACGGTCTGGAGATTGGACGGGAAATTAAAGCGGAAGTTGAGGCTTTGCTTGCCTTTGAAGAAACGGCTGAAAACTGGTCGCCGAAGACGGCTTTGGAATTATCAAGGGAATTGTTTGAAGACGAGATTTCAAAAAGCTCGCTTGTCGGGCAAAAGATCGGTATTTATCAGATCACTCAAGAGATCGGTTTTGGCGGAATGGGTGCGGTTTATCTTGCCAAAAGAGTTGATGAGAAATTTGAACAGAAAGTCGCCATAAAAATGCTTCGGCGGGAATTTAATACCGAGAAAATTCGGCGGCGTTTTCGTCAGGAAAGAAAAATGCAGGCGGCTTTGGTTCATCCGAACATCGCAAGTTTGATTGATGCGGGAACGACGGATGACGGCGTTCCGTATCTGGTGATGGAATATGTCGAAGGCGTGCGGATTGATAAATTTTGTAGTGAAAACAAATTAAATCTGAATGAGCGTTTGAAACTTTTTAATAAAGTCTGCGAAGCGGTTTCATTTGCACATCGGAATCTGATAATTCATCGTGATATAAAACCTTCAAACATTATCGTTACAAATGTCGGTGAACCGAAATTGCTGGATTTCGGAATCTCGAAGTTGATTGATAACGGCGATGAAACAACAAAAACGATCACAAAACTCGGAGCGATGACACCCGAATACGCTTCGCCCGAACAGATCAAAGGCGAATCGGTTACAACCGCAACCGATATTTATTCGCTTGGCGTTGTTCTGTTTAAAGTATTAACGGGAACGATGCCGTTTGATACCGAAAACAAATCCGACGCAAAAATCTTTTCGGAAATAACCAATTCAAAACCCAAAAAACCGAGTGAAGCAACATTAAATAATCCAAAATCCAAAATCCAAAATCCAAAATCGTTAAAGGGTGATCTGGATAATATAATCCTGAAATCGCTCCGCAAAGAACCTGAAAGACGTTACAGATCGGTTGAACAATTTGCGGCGGACATCCGGCGTTTTATGGACGGTTTGCCCGTTACGGCACGACCTTCGACATTTTCATATCGGGCAAGTAAATTTTACAATCGAAATAAAATTTCCGTGCTGGCAGGATTATTGATTTTGTTGAGTTTAATTACGGGAATTACCGTTGCCTTTTGGCAAGCGAATAAAGCCCGCAAGCAGGCAAGAATTTCCGCCGAATCGCAGAGACTTGCCGAGATCGAATCAAAACGGGCAAATGCCGAAACGCATAAAGCAAACACCGAAAAAGAGAAAGCTGAAAAGATCAGCCAATTTATGGCAAAGGTAATTTCTTATGCAAATCCGCGTTGGTATGCCGAAGGTGCAAAATTTAAGGGCGATGCAAAAGTGATCGAAGTGCTGGACGATCTGACAAATAAAATTGATACCGAATTTGCCGGTCAGCCCGATATTCAAGCCGAACTGCATCATAAATTTTCTGAGGTTTACAATGGCAGAGGAAAAAAAGAGCCACGGGAGAAACAACTTTTTCACGCCAAGCAGGCTTTGCAACTTCGCAAACAATTCTACGGCGTAAAACACGAACTCATCGCTAAGGATATGTATTATCTGTGTGCCGCATTAAAAACCGCAGACAAACCCGACCACGAGAAAATTGCAAAGATTTCCGCCGAAGCAATTGAAATGATGCGTGAAACAAACCCGAATAATCTTAATTTGCCCTATATGCTTCAGGATTATTCGATAGCGTTGATAATGCCGTATGACACTAAAACCAAAGAAAATTATGAAAAAAGCCACAAATTTTATCTGCAAGCAGCACTTCCGATAACCGATAGAAACAGATATGAATTAGCCGAAACATATCTTCACGAAGCATTTCCGATTTTTCGCAGATTTTACAAAGAAGACAATCTGGCGATCGCCCAAAACGAATGTGTATTAGCATACAGTTTGTTGATGCAGAATAAAATGATGGATTTTGTTCGACATTACAAAACCTGCACGGATTTAGATAAAAAGCCGAATATTAATTCCAAAGAACTTATAAATATGATTGAAGATGCTTTGGCTAAAAAGAATAAGTAATTGAGGGGTCGCGGAGTTTTTCAAGGCGGAAACCCGACAGTTATGGAGGGTGCTTTTTGGATATTGCCGGTTAATTCCCGAACGCACCCTCATTGACATTCGGGTTTCTGCCCAAAACTCCGCGACCCCTCAAGTAATTAGACAAAATTTTTGACACTCTCGTAATTACTGCCCGAAGTGATATGTCCGGTCTTTTTTTCCGCACATCATACAAAATCCGATACCGACTTGAATAATGGCAAAGTTTTTTTATCAACAGGTAATCTCATACTCTTTATTTATCCCATTTTTTTACTGTTTTTATCAATTCCGTATAACTTAACAAAGTAGAAATAACGTCAATTCGAGATAAGAAAAGACTTCTAAACTGTTGTTATTCTTACTTTTGCGGTTCTTTACGTCTTCATCTTTGCGACCTTTGCGGTAAAAAAAAAACAAGAATTAACCGCAAAGAACGCAAAAGGTTATCGCAAAGGTCGCTAAGATTCATTGAAAATCAAGTAAGTCTTTATTATTCAATAACTTTTATCTCGAACTCGCGTTAGAAATAAATTGTGTGTTTTATCTCTCTATCCATTTTTTTATTATATTAATTTCTACTTCACTTTGTCCCACCTTCTCCCATTCCCTTTTTCATCTCGTCCTGTCATCATTATTATTGCCACTTTATTCTTTGTCTGCGTGATAGTTCTGCTCGATTTTTGTAGAATAAAATGAGCAAAAGTATTTTTTTAGGATGAACACAAATACGAATCAAAAAACCGCCGGAGAAATTGAACACGCCGAAGCCGTCAAAGAGATGTTTTCCGGCATCGCTTCAAAGTATGATTTTCTGAATCATTTTTTGTCGGTAAATATAGATAAACGCTGGCGTAGAAAGGTTTCGCAGTCGCTGGCGGATGTTCTGCAAAACCCGAATGCAAAAGTTTTGGACGTAGCTTGCGGAACGGGTGATCTGTCGCTCGAACTTAAAAATTACGGCAAGGCAAAGGTTTTCGGCACGGATTTTTGCCGTCCGATGCTCGAAATTGCCAAAGACAAAACCGAAAAGCAAACAAAGCAAATTCCTTATTTTGAAGCCGACGGAATGAATTTGTCCGTCCCCGATGAAAGTTTTGACGCGGTAACAATTGCCTTCGGCTTGCGGAATTTTTCAAACTGGCAAAACGGTTTGATCGAACTTCACAGGATTTTAAAAAAAGGCGGCAAAATTGCGGTTCTGGAATTTTCATCGCCGATAGTTCCCGGCTTTCGACAGGTTTTTAATTTTTATTTTGCAAACATTCTGCCGCGGATCGGCGGAGTCGTCAGCGGTTCGCGTGGGGCTTATGAATATCTGCCGAATTCCGTTTCCAAATTTCCCGACCAGAAAAATTTAGCCGCGTTGATGCGACAAATCGGCTTTTCCGATGTAAAATACAAAAACTTAACGGGCGGCATCGCTGCAATTCACACGGGAACGAAAACATTTAACATTTAACATTTAACATTGATCATTGATCAAAAATCAATTTGCTTATTTCTATTTTAAAGTTTCATTTAAAAGAGCAAATGTTAAATGGTCATTGGTCAATGTTTAATGATAAATGATAAATGTTAAATGAATAGATGAATAAATATAAACTTTTTAATTTTTCAAAGCGTCTGGGATTGTTTCTGCTCGTGATTTTTACAGTCGTTTCTCTGGTTACGATCCTGATCGAACTCGTTCCGGGCGATCCCGCCGTGGCAAGGCTCGGCGATCAGGCGACACCCGAACAGATTCAGGCTTTCCGCAAACGGCACGAACTGGATTCACCCGCATTTTTCTTTACATATTCGGGCGAAAAAGGTTTGACTTGGAACGGGGCGGACAATCGTTACTGGAAGTATTGGAAAGGCGTTGTGCAGGGCGATCTCGGAACTTCATTCGATACCAACAGACCTGTTCTCGATATGATTCTTGAACGCTATCCGATGACGATAAAACTTGCTCTTGCCGCATTATTAGTCGCCGTAACAATATCGCTTCCGCTCGGAGTTTTAGCGGGAACGAATAAAAATTCGTGGATTGATAATTTTTCGTCCGTTTTTGCCTTGATGGGAATTTGTCTGCCCGGATTTGTCATCGGACCGCTTCTCGTCTATCTTTTCGCCGTCAAAGTGCAGATTTTTCAGCCTTCGGGTTATCAATATCCCGAAGACATAGTTCTGCCCGCAATCACGCTCGGAGCGGCACTTTCGGCGATCTTGACGCGAATGGTTCGCTCCAGCGTGATCGAAGAACTCGGCGAAGATTACGTCCGCACGGCTCGTGCCAAAGGTTTGAGCGAAAGAGTCGTCGTCTATAAGCACGTTTTGAAAAACGGTCTGATTCCCGTCGTAACAATTTTAGGTTTGCAGCTCGGCGTTCTGCTCGCCGGAGCGATCATCACCGAAAGAATTTTCAATATACGCGGCATCGGAACGCTTCTTCTCGACGGCATCAGCACCCGCGATCACCGCCTCGTGCAAGGTGTGGTCTTGGTCATCAGCATCACATATATTTTGGCAAACTCGCTGACCGATTTGCTTTACCGCCGGCTCGATCCGAGAATCAGATTAAATTGATACCGGTCTTTGGTCTTCGGTCTTTGGTCTTTGTTTTTTGAGAAATTACGATTTCATTAAGAATATATGAACAACTCTTACAAAGACCAAAAACCAAAGACCGAAAACCAAAATTTTGAAAAAATTTTCTAAATGAACAGACTTACATACATCGGAATTTTTCTCGCCGCCGTTTTTATTTTGACGGCGATCTTTGCTCCGTATATTCAAACGCACGATCCTGTTCAGCAATTTAGTGTTACGGAAAACGGAGTTGAAAGAACTTTAAAAAATGCTTCACCGAGTGCGGAACATTGGTTCGGAACTGATTCACTCGGACGCGATGTTTTTTCGAGAATAGTAAATGGTGCGAGAGTTTCGCTGTTCGTCGGAATTACGGTTGTAACGATTGCCGGAATTGTCGGAATAATCATCGGAGCAATTGCCGGATTTTACGGCGGTTGGCTCGATAAATTTCTGGCGGGTTATGTTTTCAATGTCTTTTTAGCATTTCCGGGTTTACTGCTCGCCATCGCCATCGTCGCCTTTTTAAGCGGAACGAATCCGACACCGGGCGACAGAATTCGTCATTTAATTATTGCAATGTGCATTACGGGCTGGGTCGGTTATGCCCGCGTAATGCGTGGACAGGTTTTAAAGATCCGCGAATACGATTTCGTCCAAGCCGCCAGAGCCTTGGGAGCAAGCAATTTTCGACAACTTTTCATACACATTTTGCCGAATGCCATTCAACCGCTCATCGTCCAAGCATCTTTGGCAATGGCGGGAGCGGTTTTAGCCGAAGCATCGCTCTCTTTTTTGGGTTTGGGAATCCCGCCGCCGTCGCCTTCGTGGGGAACGATGATTGACGACGCACGCGGAATTGATACGCTGACAAACTCTCTGCACAATTTACTGTTTCCGGGCATCGCACTTGCTTTAACGGTTCTCGCCTTTAATTTTATCGGCGACGGTTTGAGAGAATATTTAGATCCGAAACAGAGAAAAAGATGAGAAATATTTAAACACATAGGGATATAGAAAATATAGGTATTTTATACCGCATAAAATAATAGACATTATCGGAAATAACAAAATGCTCAATTTTATAAGAATATTTTTCCCGCGAATAAACGCGAAAGACCATGAAAATAAGATAAAAGATTTTATGAATTTCCTTTTTTTCGCGTATTTTCGCGTTTATTCGCGGGCTAATTCTTATTTCCAATAATGTCTAATGATTTTCCTATTGTTTAAAGAATCTCTCTTTTCCTTCTATATTTCCTATGTCCCTATGTGTTTAAAATAATAAAATGTCCGCAATTTCAATTCAAAATATTTCAAAAACCTACCCGCCGCCGTTTCCGCGTTTGAAGAAATTTTTTCGTTTAAATGTCGGCGAATCGGTTGAGGCGTTGCGAAATATTTCATTGGAAATTGAAGAAGGTGAAATTTTCGGGCTGATCGGGAAAAATGGTGCGGGAAAAACTACTTTGACAAAAATTATCGCAACCTTGATTCAGCCGACGAGCGGAAATGTTTCGGTCAAAGGTTTTGATTCGGTTAAAAATGATGTCAAAGTGCGTTCACTTGTCGGACTTGCGACGGCGGAAGAACGCTCGTTTTACTGGCGTTTGACGGGACATCAGAATTTGATGTTTTTTTCGAGGCTTTACGGAATGGAAGATAAAGCCGCAAGAAAACGCATCGCCGAACTTTTTGAGCAGTTGGATTTACAGGATTTGGCAAAACGCCGTTTTTCCGAACTTTCCACCGGAAACAAACAACGCCTCGCCGTCGCCCGTGCGATGCTTTCAAAGCCTCCGATTTTGCTTCTCGATGAACCGACCCGTTCACTCGATCCGCTTGCCGCCGCAAATATGCGGAAATTAATTGGATCACTCGAAAATGTTTCGATACTTTTAACTTCGCACAATTTGTCGGAGATCGAAGAACTTTGCAGCCGCGTGGCGATAATCTCGCACGGAATTATCAGAGCCGTGGATACACCGCAAAACCTGCGTGTTTCGCATAAACCGACTCAGAAAGTGAAAATCGAATTAAAAGGTGTTTTGGAAGATTCGCTGATAACTTTGAACAATCTGCGAGGTTACAAGTTAGAGGAAGATGACGACAAACTCACCATAACTTTTGACCGCGAAGCTGAAGACGATCTGTTGGGAAAAACAGTTGCCGAATTAAACAAAAAGGGAGCGAAAATCCTTGATGTCGAAACCGAAAAAGCGACGCTTTTAGATGTTTTGGAAAGCTACGAGTAAAGGCAGAAACCCGACAGTTATGGAGGGTGCTTTCGGTGTCCCAACAAGTATATTTTCCAATAATTAGAAATTTATCAAGTGTGCTGTTGGAATCCAAACGAATCTATCTGCCAACAGCACCCTCCATAACTGTCGGGTTTCCGCCTTTGATTTATGAACAAATACAAAATTTATCCGCTCGGCGAAAGTGCTGTAACAATTGACTTTGGCAATATAATTTCGTTTGAAATAAATGATTTTGTTATAAATCTCTCAAACCGAATCGAAAAGGAAAATTTCAAAGGCTTCATCGAATGCGTTCCCGCTTATTCTTCGCTGACGGTTTTTTATGATGTCTTTGAAGTTAGAAAAAATGATGATAATTTTTCCAGCGGATTTCAGTTTGTCGAAAATTTTATTAAAAAAATAATAGAAAGTTTACCAAAATCAAAAAAATCAAAATCCAAAACCATCGAAATTCCCGTTTCATTTGATAAGGATTCTGCATTGGATTTGGAATTTGTCGCCGAATCGAATAATCTCAAACGCAAGGAGGTTATCGAAATTTTTCTGTCAAAAACTTATCGGGTTTTTATGCTCGGATTTCTTCCCGGTTTTGCATATATGGGCGAATTAGACGGGCGAATTGCCAGCCCGCGAAAACAAACCCCAAGAACGAAAGTTCCGAAAGGAAGTGTTGGAATTGCCGGACAGCAAACAGGAATTTACCCGCTCGAATCGCCCGGCGGCTGGCAAATTATAGGGAAAACCGAAACCGAATTATTTACTCCCGACAAAGAAAAACCGACACTTTTTCAAACGGGCGATTTGGTCAGATTTACAGAAATAAAATGAGCATATTTATAAATAGAGCCGGAATTTTAGATACATTTCAGGATTTAGGCAGAAACGGCTTTCGCAAATTCGGCATAAATTCCAATGGTGCAATGGATAAAACCGCCGTGCGTTTGATAAATATTCTGCTCGGAAACGGTGAAAATGAAGCAGTTTTGGAAATGCACTTTCCCGCACCGGAAATTAAATTTGAAGCGGACACGGCTTTTGCAATCGGCGGAGCGGATTTCGGAGCAGAGTTAAATAATAAGCCAATCGAAAATTGGCAAATCCAAACCGCTGCAAAAGATTCAGTCCTAAAATTTACAGAAAATTCGCTCGGTAATCGTTGTTACTTATCAATAAAAAACGGCTTTACATTAAAAAAATGGTTAGAAAGTTCAAGCACGAATCTAACGGCAGAAATCGGCGGTTATGAAGGCAGAAAATTACAAAAAGGAGATAAAATTCCTTTCAACTCCAAACTCCAAACTCTAAACTCTAAACTGCAATTAAAAATTGCCCGAAGCATAATTCCCTTTTATTCAAAATTCCCAACCGTCCGCATAATCAAAGGTGCTGAATATCAGGATTTGACCGCCTTGAGCGAACAGCAATTTTTATCAAATGATTTTTCAATTTCGGCAAATTCAAATCGAATGGGTTTTCGGCTCGAAGGCAAACCGCTGCATTTATTAAATGATAAAGAATTAGTTTCAACCGCCGTAAATTTCGGCACGCTTCAACTTCTTCCCGACGGGCAGACCATAATTTTAATGGCTGACCACCAAACAACCGGCGGCTACCCGCGAATCGCTCATATCATCGAACCGGATTTGCCGCTTGCCGCTCAATTAGGAGTTGGCGACGGAATCGGATTTCATATAATTTCATTGGAAGAAGCTGAAAATTTGAAAGTCGAATTTGAAAAAGATTTGAGTTTCCTAAAAATGGGTGTAAGATTTAATTCCAGATAAAACAGTTTTTGTTTAATCAAGTTATTCTTTCGTTTGGAAAAACTTCTAAATATAAATGTATTTTCTGTTTTACACCTTTTAACAACCTGTTTATATTTTTGTGGAGACTTTAAGATGAAAAACATTCTTACCGTATTATTGTCAATCTATTTACTCTCAATCTGTGTTTACGGGCAAACCGAAATTGAAACTTATGTCAGCAAAACCCGTGAACTTATCGGTCAAGGAAAGCCTAATGAAGCCTTAATTGTAATAAATCGAGCCATTTCTTTTAATCCTGAAAATCCTGAATTATATATCGGACGAGCAGAAGTTTATAGTGCCTTAAATAATCCTGATGCGATGAAACAGGATATTTTTCAAGCCGTAAACTTTAATCCAAACGATGAAAGAAACATTCGCTCGGCGGCGGGAGTTTTATTTCAAGCCCAGAAATTCGGACGCGAATATTGCGGTTTTTCAGTTTCAATTCTTGATGGTTTTCTTGCAAATAATCCCAAAGCTGACAAAATATTTAGTTTTCGTGCGATTGTCAAAAAATGTGCGGGAGATTATTACGGAGCATATCAGGATTTTACAAAAGCCTCTGAACTTGTGCCTGACTCCGCACTAAATAAGAGTGCTGCCGTGCGTTCATTGATGTATATCGGAGATTCACCGCAGGCTTTAACGCTTTTAACCAAAATGATTGCGGATTATGAAACAAAACTTGCCGGTATTGAAAAACCGGACGAAAAAGCAAGAATTAAATATACTCTTGTTAGTTTTTACAGATCGCGGGCGGATGTCTATGAAAAACAAGCTAACATTGAAGCAATGTTTAGCGATCTGACGAAAGCAATCGAAATTATGCCTGATGAATTTATGTCTTATGCTTTGCGGGGTACGAGGTATATTCAATATGAAAAATATAATGAAGCGATTGAGGATTTTAACCAAGTTATTGCACTTGATAAAAACAACTCATTTCATTACCTAAGGCGTGGCGATCTGCATTATCGGGTGGGAAATTATTCAAAAGCATTGGAAGATTTTCAAAAATTGCATTCGACAACTGAGAATATACGACTCAAAGATATGCTTGAAAAAAGAATCGAACAGACGAAAAGTAAACTTCAATCAAATAACTAAAATGCTTTCAGTTGATCTAAACTGCGATATGGGCGAGAGTTTCGGGGCGTGGAAGATGGGACGCGATGCCGAATTGATGGATTTTGTTTCAAGTGTAAATATCGCTTGCGGATTTCACGCGGGCGATGCTTCAACGATGCGAAAAACGGTTAAAATGGCGATTGAAAAAGGAGTTGCCGTCGGTGGACATCCGTCTTTTCCAGATTTGCAGGGCTTCGGCAGACGCTCGATGTCGCTTTCACCAAACGAAGTTTTTGACATAACGCTGTA
>JBGTKR010000436.1:0-6641 GCA_041744535.1 Pyrinomonadaceae bacterium | reverse complement strand
TTACCTGCCGATCAATCAGGAAGTAGAACTTTTTGAAGCCGCGTATGAAGCGAAATTGCCCGCAATGCTGAAAGGTCCGACAGGTTGCGGAAAAACACGCTTTGTCGAATATATGGCGTATAAATTAAATCGCCCTTTGATAACGGTTGCGTGCCACGAGGATTTGTCTTCAACCGATCTCGTCGGCAGATTTTTACTCAAAGGTGAAGAAACCGTCTGGCACGACGGACCTTTGACAACGGCAGTTCGTGAAGGTGCGATCTGTTATCTGGATGAGGTTGTCGAAGCGAGAAAAGATACGGTTGTCATCATTCATCCTTTAACCGACGACAGACGCAGACTTCCAATCGAGAAACGCGGAACGGTTATCGAAGCACCGCCGGAATTTATGCTCGTCGTTTCATATAATCCGGGTTATCAATCGGTCTTAAAGGATTTGAAACAGTCCACCCGCCAACGCTTTATGGCGATGGAATTTGATTATCCGACTCCCGAACTCGAAACGGAAATTGTTGTCAAAGAAGGCGGAATTGATGAATCAACCGCCAAAGACCTTGTAACCATCGGTCAAAAAGTTCGTAATTTACGCGGACACGGTTTGGAAGAAGGCGTTTCGACAAGGCTTTTGATCTACGCCGCTCAACTTATCGCCAAAGGAATTTCGCCCGTTCAAGCCGCCGAAGTTACAATGGTTTCGCCGATCACCGATGATAAAGAACTTCAAAGGAGCATACGGGAGATCGTAACGACGATCATTTGATTTTACCGTTTACAAAAATTCGTGTAGTTTATTCATTAATAAAATTATTTTTTCAGAGGAGTCAAATAAAACCCGAATGAGCAATCAATCAACAGTTTCCAACCTTTTTCGACGGGCATTGGAAATCAGAAAATCAAATCCGAACGGTTCGTTCAAAGACGTTCAGGAAAAACTCTTGAGCGAGTTCGGCGGAAGTCCTTTTCCGTCACCCGCATTTATGACGATTCCCGAATTGGACAATATCGCACCGCAGGAGGATTGGACGGCGGGTTTGCCGGTAGTTCTTCGCGGGATTCAAACCGAAAACTGGACGGAGGTCGCTCACGGCATAATCATTTCGCTCGAACAGGTTGAAAATTACCCGAAAGAATCCGGCAGAGAAGATGCACCGGAAAAAGAATGGCGGAATCGGCATCGCGGAATTGCCGAAGAAGAAGCAAAAAATATGAGCAAATGGATGCCGGAAGATTTGATGAATCTGGCTCAAAAAAACGTGAAGAAATAGTCGGCAGCGGCAGTTGGCAGTCAGCAGTTTCAGAATCCAACTGCCAACTGCCGCTGAATTTTGTTTAAAAGCTGTTTGAAAAATCAATAAGTAGCTCCGTAGGAGCGGGATGTTTATAGAATTTCGCGTAGAATATAGGTATAGAGTTCCGTAGGAACGGCATTAAAAATATGTCGTTCCTACGGAACTCGTTCAAATTTAACGCATTTCAATCTATAAATATGACGTTCCTAACGGAACTTTTGAGTTTTCAAACAGCTTTTTACTGATTATGAAGGCAGTTTATATAAAAAAATTCGGCGGAGCGGAAAATCTGGAAATCCGCAATGTCGAAAAACCGGAAACTTCCGAAGTAAATCAAGTTTTGGTAAATGTAAAAGCGGCGGCATTAAACCGTGCGGATATTTTGCAGCGTAAAGGTTTTTATCCCGCACCGAAAGGTTTTCCCGAAAGAATTTTAGGACTGGAATTTGCCGGTGAGGTTGCTGAAATCGGTTCAGATGTTTTCGGTTTTAAGATCGGCGACAGAGTTTTCGGCATTACGGCGGGCGGCGGACAAGCGGAATTTGTTTTAACTCAAGGAAATCAACTCGCAAAAATTCCCGACAATTTAAGTTGGACGGAAGCCGCGACGATTCCCGAAGCATTTATTACGGCTCACGATGCGGTTTGGACGCAGGGAAATTTACAGGAAAACGAAACTTTGCTTATTCACGCCGTCGGTTCGGGCGTTGGTTTGGCGGCGTTGCAGATCGCCAAGGCGAAAGGCAATCAAGTTATCGGCACTTCGCGGACACAAAATAAACTCAATGAATGCAAAAAGTTTGGCTTAGATATAGCTATAAATACGGATGAGAATTCAGATTTCGAGAAAGAAATTGAAAATAAAATTGACGTAATTTTAGATTTGGTCGGAGCAAGTTATTTTCAATCAAATTTAGAAAGTCTTGCATTAAAAGGACGCTTGATCTTGGTCGGTTTGGTCGGCGGACGAAAAGCCGAATTTGATCTGGGAACGGCTTTGACAAAACGCTTGAAAATTATCGGAACGGTTTTGCGTTCACGGGTCGCAGATGAGAAAGCGGAAGCGACGGAGAATTTTATAAAAGAAGTTTTACCTTTGATCGAAGCGGGAAAAATCACGCCGAATTTGGATAAGGTTTTTAAGGTTGAAGATGTGCGGAAGGCTCACGAATATATGGAATCGAATGAGAGTTTCGGAAAAATCGTTTTGGAGTTTTAGAAAAAGAATCGTTGGAGTTTGACAGTTTTAGTGAGAAGTTATCCGGCAATTTTTTGAGCGGCGTTATCGGTAATAATGCAAAGCCCCGAAACTTTTTGTCGTGTGAGTTCCTGTAATTTTTGCACGGCTTCATCATAACTTAATCTCGCGTGCATAACTTTTTCAAAACTTACAACCGACCAAATTGGTTCGTGCAGTTCGCTCAAGGCAATTTCATTGACGGAATCTTCCGTTTGATTTTTTGTTTCTTCAGTTTTCATTTCAAGCACTTTGTTTTTTTTTACTCCTGTTTTGTTTCTTTTGTGTCTGCGAAAACCCTTTGTTCGTAAAATCTTACCAAGAAAAGCCTAACACAATCTTTATATTATTGTAAAAGTTTTAAAAGGCAGAAACCCGACAGTTATGGAGGGTGCTGATAGAATACAAACAAGCTGATTATTTGTCAGCACCCTCATTTACATTCGGGTTTCTGCCTTTTGAATATTGCGTGTTTGAAGAAAATTTCGGAAAATCATAAATACCGATGATCGAGAAAAATGTAAAAGTCGCACTTGTTCAAGCACCTCCGGTTTTTCTGAATTTGAAGGAAACTCTGGCGAAAGTAAAAAATTTGGCAAAGAAATGTGCTGAAAACGGGGCGAAAATAATTGTTTTTCCCGAAACTTGGCTCGTCGGTTATCCGATCTGGCTTGATGATGCCCCGAATGCGGGGCTTTGGGATTATCCTCCGGCAAAAAGACTCTATCAATATCTGACGGAAAATTCTTTGGAGATTCCGGGGGCGGATTTTGAAATTTTATCTGAAATTGCTAAAGAAACGCAAACCTATATCATCATCGGAGTTCACGAAAAAAGCGGCGGAACTCTTTATAATACAACGATTTATCTCGAACCGGACGGCGGCTATAAAATCCACCGCAAACTCACGCCGACATATACGGAAAAACTCGTCTGGGGAGTCGGCGACGGAAGCACTCTGAATGTTTTGGAAACGCCTTACGGCAATTTAGGCGGCTTGATCTGCTGGGAACATTGGATGCCGCTTGCACGTGCCGCAATGCACGCCAGACACGAAACGATTCACACGGCACAATATCCGACGGTTCACGAAAGACATCAAATTGCCAGCCGACAATATGCGTTTGAAGGACAATGTTTCGTCTTGGCTTCGGGTTGTGTATTAAATAAAAAAGATGCACTCGAAGGTTTTGAATCTTTGGAAACGGGCGATACGGAAGTTTTTAATTTACTGGAATCAATGCGAAACGACAAACTTCAACGCGGCGGAAGTGCGATAATTTCGCCCGATATTTCCTACGTCGTCGAACCCGTTTTTGATAACACGGAAACAGTTTACGGCGAATTGGACTTGGATTTAATTAAACAAGGCAGACTTTTATTGGACACCGACGGACATTATTCGCGTCCCGACGTATTTGAATTAAGAGTCAATGACAAGCAAAATAGAAACGTAACTTTTGCATCGGAAAAAAAAGTTAAGCCACAGAGAGAAGGAGATTTTTGAGGATTATTTCCAGAAGATTCCCTTAAATTTACTTTTCTCAAAAATCTCTGTGTTCTCTGTGGCAAAAAAAATTATGATTTTTACAGAAACGATATTTATGACGGGATTTCCCGGTTTTATTGCGGGAAGACTGGTTGAAAGTCTTTCAACGCCGGAAACGCAGTTTTTTCTGCTCGTGCAGAAGGAGTTTGTTGAAAAGGCTTCGCTCGATGTGCAGAAAATTGCCGATATGACGGGCGTTTCCGTTAAGAATTTTACGATTATCAAAGGCGATATTACGCGGAAAAATTTCGGAATGTCCGATGCCGATCTGGAAGTCGTCTTGCGGGAAACAACGGATGTTTATCATCTGGCGGCGATCTATGATCTGTCGGTGCAAAAGGAATTGGCTTACAAAGTTAATGTCGAAGGCACGAAGAATGTTAATGAAATCGTTAAAAAGATCGAAAATCTGCGGCGTTATAACTATGTTTCGACCTGCTATGTCGCTGGCAAACGCGACGATGTGATCTTTGAAAATGAACTCGTTCACGACAAAGGTTTTCGTAATTATTATGAAGAAACAAAGTATTTTGCCGAAGTCGAAGTCGAAAAATTAAAGGCGACGCATCCCGTAACGATCTTTCGCCCATCGGTTGTCTGCGGAGATTCGGAAACGGGCGAAACCGCAAAATATGACGGAATTTATTATGTTATAAAATTCCTTCTGAAATTTCCCGAAGTTTTTCGGCTGGTAAATGTCGGAAACAAAGATGTCCGGCTGAATTTAGTGCCGGTTGATTTTGTGGTTGATGCAATGACGAAACTTGCCAAGGACGAACTTGCCGTCGGCAAAACTATTGCACTTGCAGACCCGAATGCGTTGACGACAATGGAGATTTGCGACTCAATCGCCGAAGCCGTAACGAACAAAAAATCTATCATAACTCCGCCGCCGAAAATGGTCGAATCCTTTTTGAATTCGCCGATTTCTCCGCCTTTGACCGGACTTCCGCATTCCGGCGTGCCGTATTTTTTTATTCCGCAAACCTACGATACGAGTATTTCCGAAGAACTCCTCGCGGCACACGGCGTGAAATGTCCTTCGTTTAATGATTATGTCGGCAATCTGGTCAAATTCGTTGAGGAACATCCAAAACTTTAAAAATTTCCGAATCATTTGCAAAAGCATATTTCTAGAGATGTAAAGCATCACAATTAAAGTCAGAAATATCTTTGGGAGCAATATGTTTTTACAAAATACAAAAAAATTCGTATGTCTTTTAGCAATTACACTAATTTTTGCAGGTATTATCAACGCCCAAACTCCGACTCCGACTCCGGTTTTGGATGATGAGCCGGTCAGAGTTGATACGGAGGAAATCAAACTGAATGTTTCGGCATTTGACCGCTTCGGCGAGTTTGTTCCGCAGGTTAAAAAAGAAGATTTGGTCATTGTCGAAGACGGCAGACTTCTTCAGGCGACGAGCGTCCGCCGAACTCCGGCAAGTGTTTTGATCGTTTTGGATACGGGCGGCGAATTGCGTGCGGTCAAAAATATTACACAAACCCGCAACACCGCCAAGGCTCTGGTCGAAAAACTCGATCCGGGCAATTCAATCGCGGTTTTGGAATATCACGACAAAGCCAGAATTCTAACCGAATGGACGACGGATAAATCACAGGTTTTATATGATTTGGACAAAAAATTAATTTTCGGCAAGCGTTCGGTTTTCAGCAGTGCACTTGAATTGGCGACAAAATTTTTGAGCAAATCCGAACTCGAAAACCGCCATCTTGTTTTGATTTCCGATGGAACGGACAGCATTTGGAGCAACGAGAGAAGAAATGAGGCTCTGAAAAAAGTGCTTGCAACCAATATAAATGTTCACGTTATCAGCTACACGAAACTCGAACTCGAACAGATCGAACCGAAAACAAAAGCCGTCCAAAAAGGTTCGCCGCGTAAAGCCCTGCCGCAGGAAGTTATTGACACGATGCCGCAGGCGATTCAAAATATGAACAACGCCCCGCAAATTGCTTCTATAAATACCGACAAAAAATTTATTGAAACCTTTAAGGAAAGAAAGGAAGCCTTGGAAAACAGCGAAAATTATCTGCTGAAACTTTCGCAAGACACAAGCGGCGTATTCCTGCTGCCCGAAACGAAAGAAGAAATGCTTGAAAAAGTAAAGCTTATCGCCAAAGTGATTGATTCGAATTATGTCGTAACCTACACGCCGAAACGCCCTTTGAGCGAATCCGAAGCAGGTGAGGTCAGAGATATAGAAATATCTTCAAAACGCCCCGGCTTGCAGGTTCTGGCACGGCGTAAATTAATAGTTCAATAAAAGTTGCAGAATTGCAGAAAGTTGCGGAGTTACGAAATTTTAGGAATAAAATGAGATGAAATTATCAATTATCAATTTTCCATTATTAATTATATTGTTAGTTTTTTGCGTAAGAAACTAACAATATAATTGATATTTAACGTGAGTTCGAGATAAAAGTTATTGAATAATAAAGACGTAATTGATTTTCAATGAATCTTAGCGACCTTTGCGATAACCTTTGCGTTCTTTGCGGTTAATTCTTATTTTTTTTTACCGCAAAGTTCGCCAAGATGAAG
>JBGTKR010000435.1:0-13039 GCA_041744535.1 Pyrinomonadaceae bacterium | reverse complement strand
GATGTGATTGACACGATCATCGGTTCGGCACTTCCGGGCGTGGTTTTAACACACGCGAGTCCGCCGCCCGCCCCGATTCCGACACGAGCCGGATTTCAGTATTTTATGCTCGACACGATCGGACCTTACTGGGACGGAATCCGAGGTTCAAAGGTGATTTCGGTCTATGCTCCCGATGATATACCGGACGAAAAATTGGAAATGTATGCCGTTAAGGCAAAATAATTTTAATTGTCCGTCAGTTAATTAAACATTGGAAAATATGAGCGAAAGAAGTCGAACAAATAATGAAAATAATTTAGTCAGATTTGCCGGACCGATTTTCGACCTGATACTGCGTTTAAAAGCCGGAATCGTTCAGCCTTCGGGTGATCTGTATCCGAAATGTGCAAAATTGCTTGAGGAGTTTGAAAAACGGGCGGAACGCTACCGCTTTAATCATAAACTCGTCCGCGTTTCAAAATTCGCCCTCGCTTCATTTATTGACGAAACGGTTTTGACGAACAATTTTCCACTCAAAGAAGAATGGGAAAGAAATCCGCTACAACTTGAATATTTCGGCGAACAACTGGCGGGAAATAAATTTTTCGAGAAACTAACGGCGATGCTCAAGCAAGTAAAGGATACGGCGGATGCGGTTGAAATTTATTATGTCTGTATGCTTTTGGGTTTTAAGGGCAGATACGCCGTTTACGAGCAAGACAAATTTATGTCCATAATGCGGGAAACGGCAAACGCTCTTGTCAAGGTCGGCAAGATCGTTCCGACGGAACTTTCACCGAACTGGCTGGCAAACGATCAGCCCGAACCGCCGCCCAAAAAAGGTATGCCGATGTGGGCGAAAATCTCCGCACTCGGCGGTTTGGGATTAGCGGTAATTGTTTATATAGTGATGTTTATTTTGTCATCGAAGTTTTTGAATGATGCGATTCAGCAACTACAAATTTAATTATAAACGGTAAATTTTATGTCTTATTGGCAAATTTCTCAGCTTAAATATGCACTCGGCTTGACATCAATATTGTCGTTTTACGGTATGGTGGGCGTAGCGGTCTGGTTTCTGGGGGACACGCTCGGTTATGATATGGCATACCGCGTGGTAATTATTGCGGTCGTTCTGCTGACTTTGCCGTTTGCACTTGTCGGCAGTTTTCTTGCTTCACGCCGTAGTAAAAAAGCCGCCAAAAAAGCCGAAGAGGAAAAAGAAGCAGGCGAAAAAGAATCCGCCGATGCCGAGCCGCAAAAAGTATCGAATAAATCCATAGACAGCAATGAGGATGTTTCCAAAGGTGCTGAGGAAGTTATTGAATTTTTGAAAAATTCAAATCTCGGAGCAAACGGCAGCAGTGCGGTTTATTCTCTACCTTGGTATATGGTCGCCGGAACTCCGAAAAGCGGAAAATCTTCGCTTGTTCTGGGTTCGGGGTTGAATTTTCAGACTCTGCCGAGTCAGCGTCAATCCGAACAAAATCAGATACGTCCGACCAGACAGATAGATTGGCGGGTTACGAGCGATGCCGTTTTTGTTGATACGGCGGGACGTTTTCAGACGGACGGAATAAACGAAGATGAGTGGGCTTCCGTTTTGGAAACGATTAAAAAACACCGCACGAATCGTCCGCTTGACGGTTTTATTCTGGCGGTCAATGCCGAAAGAATTCTGCATTCGGACGACCGGGAAATCGAGGAAATGGCGAAAACCATTCGCTCGCGGCTGGATGAAACGACGAAACGGCTTAAAACAAAATTTCCGGTTTATCTGGTATTCACACACGCCGATGCCATCGAGGGTTTTCGGGATTCTTTTTCGACCTCGAAAAAAGAAGGCGAAAATCTGGTTTGGGGTGCGACGATTCCGCTTGAAAAAAGCGATAATGCACAGGCACTTTTTGACAGCGAATATGAACTTTTGCAGGACTCGGTAATGAAACGCCGCCTGATCAGACTTTCCGCACCGTTTACCCCGACAAGGCAGCTTCGCATCTTTAATTTCCCGCTTCATTTCGGTTCGGCACGCCGCAAACTCGGAACTTTCGTAACGACGCTTTTCCGTCCGAACCCTTTTAGCGAAAGCCCTTTCCTGCGTGGTTTTTATTTTACGGCAGTTCCGGTCAACCGCGACAGCAAAGGCAGAAAACCCGGTGCGAATATGCCGAAAACCATCGGCAATACTTATTTTACAAAGAAATTTTTCCGTGATGTCGTCCTGCGTGATAAGGATTTGGTCAAGACGTTTCAAGACCAGAAACAAAGACCGCCGATCTTGGGTTGGCTTCTGACCGCTCTCGGAGCAATTCTGGTTTTTGCATTTTTGGCGATGGTCGGAGTTTCGCTTTATAATAATAAGGTTATGCTCGATGATGCGGCGGCGAAGGGCGATGCTCTTTTAACCATCGTCAAATCGGATGCCGGCAAAGACCCACTTTCAAAAAGTCCAGACGAAGCCCGACGCGAAATAGAAACGATTGAAAATCTGCGTAAGGTGCTGGTCAAGCTCGATGATTATGAACGCAACGGAGCTCCGCTTTATATGCGTTTCGGTTTGTATTCGGGCGACAGACTTTATCGGGAGCGGCTGCTGAATATTTACTACAATGCGATCGAGCAAAGATTCAAAATACCCGCATTTAAACGAGTCGAAAAAGAATTAGAGCAATTCGCCGCCGGACAGACTTCGGCAACCGCCGGTAATCTGACCGACGAGCAGGAACAGGCACTCGGCACAAAATACGACCTTTTGAAAACCTATCTGATGTGGTCGGGAGGAAATTACAAATCGGATTCGGGCGAGGAAATACCATACCGGACTTTTGCCGAACCGACTACTTTTTCCGATGAATTAGAGGAAGTATGGTTTGCCGAATCAAAACTTCCCGATGAGTATAAGGAAGTTTCCGAGGCTCAGCTCGATTTTTATTTCAAGCAGATTGATCGGCAATCCGAATATTCCGGCGACACGAGCGGTTTTCCGAGAATCAATCTGAACAATAATCTGGTTGAAGGAACGAGAAATAAATTAAAGGCGTTTCCCAATTATTTGCGGTATTTGAAACGGGTTACGACCGATGTTTCCAAAGAGGTCGCACCGATCACGGTTGAAACTATTTTAGCCGGAAGAAGTCAGGGCGTTTTGCAGGGAAGCCACACGATTCCGGGAGCATACACGGTTGAGGGCTACCGCAACCATATGAAGGAAGCGATTGCCAATGCGAATGAAGAATTAAGCAAAGACGATTGGGTGATGGGCGAAAAGGCGGGCGGAAATTCGGCTCAGGCAACCGAATTCGGTAAACTTCAGGAAAAATACTTTAACGAATACACCGATCATTGGCGTGAATTCATCCGCAAAACAGCCGTTATTCAATATGACAATAAAGACACGATGGTAAAAGCCCTGAATGCTTTTTCCGATGAAGAATCCCCGATGAAACTTCTGCTCGAAGAAGTTGAAAGAAACACGAATCTGTCCGCCGAACCGCCGTCCGTAGGCTGGATTGATTGGATAAAAAGTTTCTGGACGCAAAAACAGGAAAATAAAACAGGCGGTAATACGGCGGTTGAAAAAGCCTTTGCACCGTTATTTAAATTTGTCGGAGATAAAGAAGAAAGTGATAAATCCTCTCCGTTATCGCAATACGGCTCGAATTTAAAAACTTTGGCGAACACCTTGAACGGAGTTTCGGAAAATCAGATAGAAGTTAAAACAAAGGAATTAGCTGAAGAAAAGGGAAGTTTCGTGGCTATCTTGAAAGCAACCGAAACCGCTGTAAATTCAAAAACGGAGGCATTCAAAGCAACTTCCGCCGGACAGGAGATCGCAACTCTGCTGCAAGAGCCGATTACTCAGGTGCGGGCATTTTTCGGGGCGGGCGTGAAGGAACAGATCGCAAAAATCTGGACAAATCAAGTTTTATCAAAAGCTAAAGAAATCGAAAGAGGCTATCCGTTTGACAGCAACGGAGAAGCTGATCTGAGCAAGATCACGGCTTTCCTTAATCCGATCAACGGAACTTTATCCAAATTCTATACGGGAAATCTTGACCGATACTTTGAAGAGAAGGACGGAAAATTT
Organism: Pyrinomonadaceae bacterium; assembly: GCA_041744535.1. Taxonomy (GTDB): domain Bacteria; phylum Acidobacteriota; class Blastocatellia; order Pyrinomonadales; family Pyrinomonadaceae; genus Aridibacter. Next base: position 8,967 of record JBGTKR010000435.1, on the reverse strand, counting down.
GTCGTCCGAGAAGGCAGCGATGTGCAGTTTAACCCGGAATTCACGGCTTATTTAAACAACGCATTTGCTTTGCAGAAAGCTCTTTTCAACAAAAACGCCGCACCTAATTTCCAATACGAATACAGACTTCTTCCGGTCAAGGATGCGATCATCGAAATTATGATTGACGGGCAGAAGGTTTCATCGGAGGGAACGGCTTCGATCACGCTAAAATTCCCGGCTTCGACCGGAGTTGATTCGGGGGTTTCGGTTAATTTTGCCTCGACGGGAACGAGTTCGACATCGGGTGATCCGCTGTCGCCGACTTCTTCGGCAAATAGTTCCGATTCTTCCGTCACTACTCCACAGCCGAATAATTTTTTACAGGATACGTCCAACGCCCAGCTTAAATTCCCCGGCAATTGGGGACTGTTCAAGTTCTTCGAGGCTGGAAATCCGAGTAAGCAGCCGGGCGGCGAATATCTTTTGACGCATACGGTCGGCGGCAAAGTCATAAAATCAACGATCAAACCTCTGGGCGGTGTTGATTTATTTGACAGGGATATTTTTAAGCGGGTAAAAGCCCCGGACAAAATACAACAATAATTTTTTTGACCGATTTTAGATAGAAAAAACGCATATTAAAATATGAACGAAGCCAAAGCAAAACTTGACGCGGGAAATCTCGATGAAGCAATTCAGGAAACTCTGAACTTTGTAAAAACAAAACCGACGGATGTAACCGCCAGAACTTTTTTGTTTGAACTGTCCTGTTTTTCGGGAGATTGGGAACGCGGCGAAAAACAACTCGATGTCATCGGTCAGCAGGATGTGAACTCGATGATCGGTTCACAGATCTATAAACAGAATTTTCAGGGAGAGCGAGATCGGATTCGGCATTTTTCCGAAACTCTGATTCCCGAATGTCTGATGCCGCCGCCGAAATATATCGAAAACTTACTGCAAGCCAATAAACGCATACGCGAAGACAACATCGCCGAAGCCCGCGAACTGCTCGATCAACTCGAAGACGAAAGACCGAAATTTCCCTGCACGGTAAACGGCGAAGAATTCAGCGATTTTCGGGATTATAACGATCTGACGATGTGCGTTTTTGAAGTTCTGGTCAAGGGTTCTTACACCTGGATTCCTTTTGAACAGGTTGAAAAAGTGGTTTTCACAAAACCGAAAAGTTTACGCGATCTGTATTGGATTCAAGCCGAGGTCGGAATGACCAACGGAACAAACGGCGAAATGTTCTTTCCGTCGCTTTATGTCAATTCTCACGAAAGTGAAAATGACCAGATTCGTCTGGGCAGAATGACCGATTGGAAGGACTTGGGCGAGGATTTATATGTCGGCGAAGGAATGCGTATGTATTGGCACGACGGTTCGCATAAGTCAATTTTGGAATTAGAGGAAATTAATTTCAAACACGAAGAATCGTAAGAATTTTTCGGTGTTTTGAAAGATTTTTAGCATTCAAGTCCGTCGGCTAAAGCACGACGGCAATTCATAAAGCATTTCCCGAAATGCGGCATTTAGAGATTATTAACGATAGAGTTTTCATTATCTAATATCTATTGACGGAGACAAATTCTTAATGAGCGATGTTTTAGAAGAAACGGAAGAAGCGGTTGAAGATACGGATCAAACTGATGTTTCAACCGAAGAAAGTGTCGAAGCGGAAGCGGAAACGCCGGTTGAAGAAACAGCTGAAGAACCTGTTGCGGAAGTTGCCGAAGAACCGACGGAAGAAGTTGCGGAAACTTCGCCTGTCGAAAAAGTTGAAGAAGAACCGGAAGAAGAACGGCACGAACTGTCAAGACCGCAGGTGATAGATTTAAAGGCACTTCTGCATCCGATCTCAGGTGAGAAGCCTTCCGGCGAAAGTGTTCGCTACACGGGAATATACGACGAAATAAAGGAAGCCCGCCGAAGGGATTTGGATTTGGCACAGGGCGAATGGCAGACGGATCTGAAAACGGCTGATTATCACAAGGTCATAGAAATTGCCGTTCCCGTTCTTGAAAAGGAAACCAAAGATATACAGATCGCCGCCTGGCTTTCCGAATCACTGGTCAGAGAATACGGATTTGCCGGTCTGCGGGACAGTCTGAAATTAGCAACGGGTTTGCAAAATAAATTCTGGGAAACGCTTTATCCCGAAATAGATGAAGGCGATATGGAAGGACGGGCGAATGCGATGGCTTGGATGGATGAGGAAGCCGGTCTTTCGATCCGCCGAGCTCCGATAACGAGTCCGGGTGGATACAGTCTGTTGGAATATGATGAGTCAAAAAAATTCGTCGTCCCGGCTGATTATGAATCAATGGTCGCTGAGGAACGCGATAAATATGCGGAGATTCAAAGCCAGATTGACGGCGGAAATGTAGTTACGCAGGATAAATGGGAAAACGATGCCGCCGGTTCAAAACGTGCATTTTATGAAGAATTAAATGTTGCTATCGAAGAATGTCTTGATGAATATAAGAAATTAAATCTTGTTATTGAAGAAAAATATGACAGAAATCAAGCTCCGGCACTTCCCGCTATCAGAAAGGCTTTGGAGGGTATAAAACTTCAGACGGATAAACTTTTAGAGCAAAAGAGAGAGGAAGAACCGGATGAACTCGATGAGGAAACAGTGGTAAATGAAGACGGAACGGTTACGACGACAAGCGGCGTTGGGGCTGCAACCGGAGCAATAAATAACCGGAACGATGCTTTGAAGCGTCTCGGTGATGTCGCCGATTTTTTTCGTAAAACAGAACCGCACAGTCCCGTTTCTTATTTAGTAAATCGGGCGGTCAAGTGGGGCAAAATGCCGCTTGACGGTTGGCTGCAGGACGTAATAAAAGATGAAAATGTTTTATACCAATTGCGTGAAGTTCTTGGATTTAATACGGGAAACGAAGACGGCGAAACCGCAACCGCAACTGAGGAATATTCTTAAAAACACTATTTTTGGGAGAAGGTAGGTTAGAAAAAAGTTTTTTGTTTTTTGGTGTTTAATTTCTTTTCAAAGTTTAGAAAATGAAGACCTGAAATCAAAACAAAAAAAATCATTAATTAAAAAAAAAGGAGATGAAAAATGGCTACAAGAGAAAGTTTACAACATAAATTGGATCGTGTGCGTCCGCCGCGAGTTCAGATCACATACGATGTGGAAGTGGGCGGTGCAATAGAATTGAAGGAATTGCCCTTCGTGATCGGCGTAATGGGTGATTTTGTCGGAAAACCCGAAGAACCGCTTCCGGCGTTGAAAAACCGCAAACTCGTCGAGATAGATGCCGACAATTTCAATCAGGTATTGGACGGTATGAAACCGCGTCTTGCCTACACGATTGACAATAAACTTCAGGACGACGGCAGCAAGATGGGAATCGAATTGAACTTCAAAAATATTGAAGACTTCGAGCCGGATCAAATAGTTCAGCAGGTTGAACCGCTTCGCAAACTTGTCGAAGCACGTCAAAAACTTTCCGATCTGCGTTCCAAAATGGACGGAAATGAAAAATTGGAAACTATGCTGGAAGACATAATCGCGGATTCCGATAAACAGAAGGAATTAAGCGATTCATTGGGTTTGGAAGCAAATGAAAAAGCGGGAGATGAGTAAGCTAAAGGAGAATAATTATGGCTAAAGAAAAAACACAAGCAGCAGAAGCACAAGTTGAAGAACAGGAAGCGGAAGCACCCGGTCTTCTCGACCAGATTTTAACTGAAGGCAGAATGGCACGCGATGAATTTCAAAAAGAAAGTGCCAAGGATATGATCTCGGAATTTGTCGGTCAGGTAATGCGTGGCGAAATCACGATGTCCAAGAATATGGACGCAACGATCAATGCCCGCATCGCTGAAATTGACCGATTAGTTACGGCTCAGATGAACGAAATAATGCACCATGCAGATTTTCAGAAACTGGAAGGCTCGTGGCGTGGACTGCATCATCTCGTCAAAAACAGTCTAACCGGACCGCAGTTGAAAATCCGCGTTATGAGCTGCACCAAGAATGATCTGCTCAAAGACTTTGAAAGAGCTTTGGAATTTGACCAATCGTCAATGTTCAAAAAACTCTATGAAGAAGAATACGGCACATTCGGCGGAGCTCCGTACGGTGCTTTGATCGGCGATTTCGAATTCGGCAATCATCCGCAGGATATGGCACTTTTAAGCAGTATTTCACAGGTTGCGGCGGCGGCTCACGCTCCGTTTTTAAGTGCGGCATCAGCAGATATGTTCGGCTGGAATGAATTTTCCGAAATGACCGAAGTTCGAGATGTATCGAAAATCTTCGACCGCACGGAATATATGAAATGGCGTAGTTTCCGTGAATCGGAAGATTCGCGTTACGTCGGCTTGACACTTCCGCACGTTTTGGGAAGAGAGCCTTACGGAGCGGCGACAAAACCGACGGAAACTTTCGTCTTCGAGGAAAATGTTGACGGAACGGATCACAAGAAATATCTGTGGTCAAATGCGGCTTATGCTCTTGGCACCCGCTTGACCGAAGCATTTGCGATGCACAACTGGTGCGTAGCGATTCGCGGTGTCGAAGGCGGCGGATTGGTTGACGGATTACCGACGCATACATTTGCCACTGACGAAGGCGAAGTGGCAATGAAATGTCCGACGGAAGTTGCCATTACGGATCGCCGTGAAAAGGAATTTTCCGACAACGGATTTATTCCGCTGGTTCATTGCAAGGGAACTGATTATGCGGCGTTCTTTGCTACTCAATCGGCAAATAAACCCAAGAAATACGATACCGATGAGGCTAATGCCAACGCCCGTCTGTCGTCGCAGCTGCAGTATATCTTCGCCACTTCGCGTTTTGCTCATTACCTAAAAGCAATGATGCGGGACAAGATCGGCTCGTTTATGTCGCAGGAAGATTGTCAAAAATTCCTGAACCGTTGGATCAACAATTATGTATTGAACTCCGATGACGCATCGCAGTCGGCAAAAGCTAAATATCCGCTGCGGGAAGCCCGTATTGATGTTGCGGAAGTTCCAGGCAAACCCGGAGCTTACAGAGCAGTAGCATTTATGCGTCCGCATTTTCAATTGGATGAATTGTCCGTATCTTTGCGTTTGGTTGCGGAACTTCCGCCCCCGGCTAAGTAAAAAATATTTTTTACGAATCGGTAAATTTACGCAAAAGGGGATTTATAATGCGTCATAGTTATAAGCAAGTAGGAATCATAAAAACGAAAGCTTATGTGGTAAATGTCTTGTTGAATGACGGGATATTTTTCAAATAAAAGTTAAAAATATAAGGAGCAAAAATAATGGAAAATCTATACTTTAGATTAACGGGACCGGCGGTTAAAGGAGAATCTGAAAGAGACGGCTTTAAAGAGGACATCGAAATACAAAGTTTCAGTTGGGGAGTCGGCAATTCGGGAACGACCCACAGCGGCGGCGGAAGTTCAGGCGGAACGCCGCACGTAGCTGATATTTCTCTTTCATTAAATGAAGGTAAGGCAAGTCCTAAATTAATGATGCATTCATTGATCGGAACGCACTTTGATAAAGCCGAGCTTTTCTTTCTGAAAACTACCGGAGAAAACAAGCACGCAATTTACCGGACGATCACCTTAAGAGATATGATAATTACCAGTTATTCAACCGGCGGTTCTGCCGGCGGCGGTATGAATCATGAAAGTATGAGCCTGAACTTTGCTAAATTTACGGATGATTACAAAGCTCAGGATGCTAAAGGTGTATTAAAAGCGGTTGGTGCGGAAACCTTTGATATTAAGAAAGGTGTCAAGGAAAGCTAAAACTTATACCGAATTATGGTGTTTTGAGTCCGCTCTTCATCGAGCCTTTTGCCCGAAAAAATCCGGCGGAAGCCGCTTGATGAAAGGGACTCAAAATACCGATTTTAATTATCGGATAATTTAATAGAGCAATTTTTAAGTTTTATTGGTATTTAAGATTTAAGAATCAAGTCACGTTTTGTTAAATAAATCTTAAAAATCGGTAAGAAGCGGTTTGAAAACTCATTTCTATTCGCTGAAAGCGAAATTTTCGATAGCGTCGGGTTGAGCCTTTGGCTTACCCGACGTGAGTTATTCAAAGTTTTCCGACGCTGTAAGTGTCGCATTTATCGCAAGTTAATGGCTCACTTTCAGCGAGCGATAATTTGTTTTTAATCTACGGCGGGTGTCGTTTCACTTCGTTACACTCTACCCGCCGCTAGCAACTTTATCGCTTTCAGCGATTATTTAGAGTTTGAACACAGCTTCTAAATAATTATTAATTTTGATATTAATTGATTACAAATCTTAAATTAATAATTGCTCTGTTTAATCATTTTACACGCCGTCAAATTGGTGGCTGTGTATTTTTCTATTTTATAAAATTTATAAAATGTCCAGAAAAGATCACGAAATACGCATAACTCCGTCCGTTTTGGACAGGTTGCTGGATTATGAGCCGAAAAATTCTCAGGAATCTCCGAAATCACGTTCAAAATCTTTGAGTGAATTAAAACAATCGGTCAGAAGAGATTTGGAGTGGCTTTTTAATGCACGCAAATATATCGGAAAGGTTGACGAAAAACTTGAAGAAATACAAGCATCCGTTGCCGTTTACGGATTACCGGATTTTACCGGCATCGGTGTCCGGGACGATAAGGAACAGGAACGGATGATCAAATCTTTGGAAAGGGCGATCAAAATTTTTGAACCCAGATTTTTAAATGTAAAGCTGACATCCGAACCTATCAGTAATCTGGATAATCAATTAAAATTCAGGATAGAAGCATCGCTGGATATTGAGCCGACTCCCGAACCGATAGTTTTTGACACGGTTCTGCAGATCGGAAGCGGCGAAATTGAAGTTAAGGAAAGTTAAGTTTTTTTTGACAAGATTCTCTAAAATTCACATCGGGCAATAAAACAAATAATCCGAAAATAACGGGCAAAGGAAAACAATGCGGGATGAATTATTAGGCTATTACGAGCGGGAACTCGTTTTTCTGCGAAAAATGGGAGCGGAGTTTGCCCGTAAATATCCGAAGATCGCCGCCCGACTTTTGCTGGATGAAGAAAAGATCGAAGACCCGCACGTTGAGCGGATGATCGAAGCATTTGCTTTTCTTACCGGCAGAGTTTCCCTCAAATTGGATGATGAATTACCCGAAATTACGGAATCGTTCATAAATCTTCTCTATCCGCATTATCTTTCCCCGATTCCTTCAATGGCAATTGCTCAGATGGCTTACGGTTCGCCGAAGGATAAATTAACCGCCGTTCAGAATATTGAACGCGGTTCGCGGCTTAATTCGCGTCCGGTCGAGGGAACTACCTGCCGTTTCCGCACAATTTATGACACGCAGCTCGTGCCGATCGAGATCGAAGATGCCGCTTTGGAATCCGCCGCTCCGAAGGACGGACGCGGAAAATATGCGGACAGCCATATACGTATAAGTATGCACGGCTACGGTGATGCGACTCTGCACGAGATCAAATCCGGGAATTCGGACAAATCTTTGGAATATTTGAGGTTTTATCTGAACGGCGATCCGCAGCTTATTTTTCCACTTTATGAAATCATTTTTAATCACGCTTCAGCCGTTGAATTCCGTCCGAAGGAAACTCCTCTCGGAGATAAAGCGATGGCGACGATCACCAATATTCAATTGAAGTTACCGGATCCCGTAATTTTGCCGCCGACATTTATAAGAGATGTCGGATTTACCGACGAGGAAGCGATGCTTCCATATACAAAACGCTCTTTTTCCGGTTACAGACTTCTGACGGAATATTTCGCTTTTCCCTACAAATTTTTATTTTTTGATGTTTACGGTTTAGACCAGGCGGCGGCAAAAAAATTCGGAAGTCATTTCGATATTCTGATTCATTTAAAGGACGTAACTCCGCCGGCTGCACCAATCACGGCTGACACATTCAGGTTAGGCTGCACTCCGATAATCAATCTTTTTTCGCGGACGGCTGATCCGGTCTATCTTTCCAATCAGAAATACGAATATCACATTATCCCCGATGTTCACCGCCAGAAAACCACCGAGATCTATTCGGTTGATAGTGTTGTTGCAACAAATCCGAGAGATAATTCGCTAAAAGAATATTCTCCGTTTTATTCCCTCAGGCACGCTTACGGCGAGGAGATGGAAAAATCCTTCTGGTATGCGAACCGGCGTGATTCCCAACAGCCGGATGACGAGGGAACGGAAATATTTATGAGTCTGGTAGATACGGGTTTTAATCCGCGTGTTCCTTCGGTGGATGTGCTGACCGTCAGAACGACCAGCACAAATCGTGATCTACCCGCCAAACTGCCTTTCGGAGGACGCGAAGGAGATTTTGAGGTCGAAGGAGCGGCGTTGCTTTCAAAGGTCAGATGCCTGACGAAGCCGACCGAAACGATCCGTCCGCTCAGACGCAAAGCCGCTCAATGGCGTTTGATCTCGCATTTAAATTTAAACTTTTTATCGTTGGTAAATGACGAGCAAGGGAGTCCCGAAGCCTTGCAGGAAATCCTGTATTTATACAATTTCGGTGATGATTCCGCCACGAGAAATCAGATTCTCGGAATTAAAAGCGTAACAGCCAAGCCCGTTGTCCGGCGAATCGGTCAGAGAGTCGGGGCGGGTTTTGTGCGGGGACTGGAAACAACCGTAACTTTTGACGAAGAGCAGTTTGTCGGAAGCGGTATGTATTTATTTGCCAGTGTGATCGAAAGATTCTTGGGAGTTTATACAACGCTCAATTCATTTAATCAACTGGTCATCAAATCCGAACAAAGAGAAGGAGAGATAAAACGCTGGCTGCCGCGAACAGGCGAACAAATTTTACTGTAAATAGTTAAGAATAACGTGAGTTCGAGATAAAAGTTATTGAATAATAAAGACGTAATTGATTTTCAATGAATCTTAGCGACCTTTGCGATAACCTTTGCGTTCTTTGCGGTTAATTCTTATTTTTTTTTACCGCAAAGTTCGCCAAGATGAAG
>JBGTKR010000434.1:0-6535 GCA_041744535.1 Pyrinomonadaceae bacterium | reverse complement strand
TGAGCTTCTCGCCGTCAATCTCGATCAAAAACAGCCCGGATTTCCCGAAGAAGTTTTGCCGAATTATTTAGAGGAAGCCGGCGTTCCGTATCGGATTGTCAGTGAAGATACTTATTCGATTGTCAAAGAAAAAGTTCCCGCTGGCAAGACGTTCTGTTCGCTTTGTTCGCGTTTGCGACGCGGGATTTTATACACGACGGCGATTGAAGAGAACTGCACGAAGATCGCACTCGGACATCACGCCGATGATGTTATCAATACGTTTTTGCTGAATATGTTCTACGTCGGGCAATTAAAGGCTATGCCGCCGATCCTGCGTTCCGACGACGGTAGAAACACGGTCATACGTCCGCTGGCATATTGCTTTGAAAAAGATATTGAGGAATATGCGGCGGAGAAAGAGTTTCCGATAATTCCCTGCAACTTGTGCGGCACACAGCCGAATTTGAAACGTGCGAGAATGAAAAAAATGATTCAGGAATTGTCCAAAGAAATTCCGTTTATCCGCAATTCGATGCTGACGGCTTTATCAAACGTAACGGGTTCGCATCTGCTCGATACAGACCTCTATGATTTTGAAAATTTCGAGCCGATAATCAAGCAAATTCCGGTCGGACACGGAAGCGTCGAGAAAGAATTAGACGAGGTTTTCGACCATTCGGAAGCGAATTTAGGACAACAGAATCCGGTGATGATTCAATAACTCTGAAAACTTTCCGCTAACTGCTTACTTTGCACCGTCGCCACGCACGATGGCGGGAAGTGTTAATAAAATAATTTTCAAATCCAGCCACAAAGACCAGTTTTCGATATAGAATAAATCTATTCCGACCATTTCTTCAAACGTCAGACGGCTTCTGCCGGAAACCTGCCAGAGTCCGGTGATTCCGGGTTTCATATCGAGGCGTTTGCGGTGGCGGAGTTCGTATTCCCGGACTTCATAGGGAATCGGCGGACGCGGACCGACGATGCTCATATCGCCGAGCAAAACATTCAGAAGCTGCGGCAATTCGTCGAAACTCGAACGCCGCAGAAATTTGCCAATCTTAGTAATTCGCAGATCGTTTTTAACTTTGCCGAAGACGGGTTTTTTCTCATCGCCCGCATTTGCTTCCAATTCATTACCTTCAATATTTTTTCGATACGCTTCGCGGTGGACCGAATCGTCCGCATCGGCTCGCATCGTGCGGAATTTGTAGCAGAGAAATTTGCGTCCGTCCATTCCGACTCTTTCCTGTTTAAATAAAACGTCGCCTTTTGAATCGAATTTTATCAACAGCGAAATTATTAACCAGACGGGCGAAGTAATTAAAAGCAAAACGGCGGAAATTAAAATATCGGAAACTCTTTTGATCAATCTTTCAATATCCGAAAGCGGTTCGCGGAAAAGCCTGACCATCGGCAAAATCCCGATCTGTTCGACACTCGTTTTTTGCGGCAGAAAATTAAAAAGCGAAGGTGCAAGCCGGAATTCGACCTTTTGTTTGCGTCCCAAGTCCATCATCAATTCAAACAAATTTTCGCTCGGAATTTTCGAATCGGTGATTATCACTTCCTGAATCGACAATTCATTTATAATTTGCGGCAGTTGATCCAAACTCCCGACAATCGGAGTATCAAGTAATTGGTAATTGGTAATTGGCAATTCGTAATTCGGAGTCGTTACGACACCGACAACCTGATAACCCAGATCACGCCTCTGTTTGAGTTCGCAGATTGTCTGTTCGGCTTCCGGGTTTGTTCCGACAATCAGCGTCGGAATCAGATTTATATTGCGTTTTCTGAAGATCGTCTGAACATAACGCAAACCGATGTGGAAGGCGGAAAAGGCGATTAATGCGAGCAAAAAATCGAGTGCAAAAACGCTGCGTGAATAAGAAAAATCCCGAAAGGCAAAACCGCCTCGAAACAGAAATGTGAAAGTAATCGTCAAAAGCGAACCGACCAGAACGGCTTTGAATACTTTGATAAATTCGGCAATGTAGGAAAAAGCACCTTGCAGACGCAAAATCCTCTGATAAAGCAGCATCAAAACACGCGACAGAACAATAAAGATCAAAACTCCAACATACGGCACAAAATCTTTCGACCAAGCCAAACCCGTATCGCTGAAAACCGCTTTGCCTTCCCGCACATAAAAAGCCGTTATAAAACAAACAAATGCCAAAGCCGCATCACAGATAATAATTCCGCTTTTAACCAACGGCATCACCCAGACGGGGACGCGATTTGCTTTCGGCAAAAATTTTGTCCGGGCGGCGGAAGTTTTGATTGTTTTTTCGGCTTTCATCAATATTTTTCGACATACTATTTTTATGCTAAATACCGATAGCTTGCAAATTCTAATTTAGACGCTATGTTTATTAAGTTATTCTTTTTGATTGTTTCAAATGATGAAAAATCAATCCGGCAAAAAATTAAACATTCTGATAACCGCACCGAGTCTTGACGAAAGGGAAAATGTCAGCGGAATTTCGACCTTCGTGCGGCAGATCGTTAAATATGATGAATGCGAATTTATACATTTTACGGCGGGCAGACGGGACGGGCAGAAAATCAATATTTTCTGGTTTTTAAGACAGATTTTTTTGCCGGTAATTTTTTTGCGGATTCTTTTAGGCAAAAAAATTGATGTGGTTCATATCAATACGGCGTTTTCCGTTCGTTCGATTCTGCGGGATTTTGTTTTGACTTTGACCGCTAAATTTACCGGACTTCCCGTAATTCTTCATCTGCACGGCGGACGGTTTTTGACGCAGGAGATCGGGAGTTTTTTTCTTAAAAAGATTACCGAAGAAATGCTTTTTTCGGCGGATAAGGTTTTGGTTTTAAGCCGAAAAGAAAAGGAAAATTTACTTGAAAATTATCCTCAATTAAATATCGAAGTTTTTCCGAATCTGATAGATTTAGCGGAAATCCCTGATTTTGAAAAAGCTTCAAACGTCGTGCAAATAATGATATTTTTCGGCAGAATTGATGAAAATAAAGGCTTGAAGGAAATTATTAAAACTTGTCGAATTTTAAGAAACGATGGTTTTGAGTTTCGATTTAAAGTTTATGGAACGGGACGGCAGAAGGATTTTTTTATTGGAGAAATGAAGGAAGTTTTAGGTGAAAAGTTTTCTTATGAAGGAATTGTTTCGGGAAAAGAAAAATGGAAAGTTTTGGCGGAAGCGGATATTTTTCTTTTGCCTTCGTATTTTGAAGGTATGCCGCTGTCAATGCTCGAAGCGTTGGCGGCAAAATGTGTGGTCATTGCATCAAATGTCGGTTCAATCGGCACGGTTATTAAAGACGGCGTGAACGGATTTCTTGTCCAACCGCACGAAACGGAGCAAATCGTTGAAAAAATCAAACCATTACTTCTAAATAAAACAGACCGAAAAAAAATACAAAATAATGCCCGAAAAACGATTTTGGAGAGATTTTCCGTTAAAGAACATTCGGCAAACTTAAAAGAAATCTACGAAACGGTTAGAATATAAATATGTCGGCAGCTCAAATTAAAAAAGAAACAAATAAATTGACCGAATCAAAAAGAGTTCGAGTGGTCAGTTTGCTTGTAAATGTTTGTAATTACGAATCGGCGGTCAAACGAATCGTCGAAATGGTCAGAGCGGGAAACGGCGGATATGTCTGTATGTCAACGGTTCATATGATTATGGAAAGTTACGACGATTCCGAATACGGCAAAAAGGTCAATGCTGCGGATATGGTTGTTTCCGACGGAATGCCGCTCGTTTGGATGCAGAAATTGCAGGGGGTTGCGGAAGCCGACAGAGTTCGATCTCCGGCTTTGATGCCGTTATTGTGCGGATATGCGGCGAAAAACAATTTAAGCGTCGGGTTTTACGGCGGAAAACAGGAAGTTATAGACGAAATCTGCGAGCGTGCGAAAAAGGATTTTCCCAACTTAAATATCGCTTACGCCTGTTCGCCGCCGTTTCGACCTTTGACTGTCGAGGAAGATTTGGAAATAACCGCCGCAATTAATCAAGCAAGACCCGATATACTGTTTATGGGATTGGGTTGTCCGAAACAGGAAAACTGGATGGCGGCACATAAAAACAAACTCAAAACGATTATGATCGGAGTCGGTGCATCGTTCGATTTTTATGCGGGGAATGTTAAGGAATGTCCCGAATGGCTGCAAAAATCGGGTTTGGAATGGCTGTTTCGTCTGACGCAGGAACCGCGTCGCCTCTGGCGTAGATACTTGATTCTCAATCCGCGTTTTATCTGGCTGGCAGCTTTGCAGCTGCTCGGACTCAAGAAATTCAAGGTTTAAGATTTAAGATTCAAGATTCAAGATTCAAGATTTAAGATTCAAGATTCAAAAACAGTAAGATATTGAATCTTGAATCTTAAATCTTGAATTTTCTAAAGGCGTGGAATCTTAAAACTGAATCTCGAACCGCGTCCGGGTTCGGATTTAACCGAAACTTTGCCGTTGTGCTGTTCGATTATTTCTTTTACCAAAGACAAACCCAAGCCGGTTGTTTCTTCTTGTTTGTCCTGTCCGTTGTGAGCCACGCGATAGAATTTCTGCCAGATTTTTTCCTGCTCGTCGCGTGGAATCCCGTAACCTCTGTCTTCAACATCAACCCGCAGAAAATCGGTTTCTAAAATCGTTGAAATAATTACGGAACTTCTCTCCGGCGAATAGCGGATCGCATTGTCCACCAGATGCGAAATTGCTTTTGTGATCAAGCCGTGATCGGCGGAGATCGGCGGAATATCCTTACTTTGTTGTTCAACAATATGTATGCGTTTGGTCTTCGCAATTTTTTCGTAATCCCCGGCAACTTCCTGCACCACCTGATTGATTTGAACAGGGGTTTTTGTAACTTCCTGTTTGTCGGATTGTTCGAGATTTGCAACCGACAAAAAGTTTGAGAGAATTTTCGCCGCACGGTTTGATTCATCAGCAATAATTTTTAAGTATTCACGCGAATCTTCAGGAATACCATCCTCATACATAAGCATTTCGGCAAATCCCTGGATGCTCGTGATCGGTGTGCGGAGTTCGTGCGACATCAGGTTTGCCATATCACTGCGGAGTTTTTCGTTTTCTTTATGAGCGGAAATATCGCGGAAGGTTATCAAAAAACAAGCCGGAATCTTGGTGATACTCGTTTCGTGAAGTGATTTATTATCTACCGGAACTTTGACGAGCGTTATCTGCAAACCGAGTGTTTTGCACTCTCCGGGAAAATTCAATTCGCACTCAAACGAATCACCCGTCTGCATCACGCGGCGAATCGCTAAAATAGGTTCGTTAAACACCTCTGTTTTAAACTTTTCAAGCAGTTTAAACAGATCGGTTATTGGCAAGTCCTGTGAGCTCAGGTTTGCTAAATATTTCATTTGCCGATTTACATAAGCAAGCGTGCCGTCAAGATAGGCAATTGCGTGAGCTTCTTTCAGATAAGAACTCGCCACCGCACTAAAAGACTGCTCTTTGATAATTCCGTGAACCAGACTCGTTATATCCAGACGATTTTCCAGCGAATAAGTCGAAAATGAATTCCACCACGTTCTATGCGGTAATTTTTTATTACGCAGTTCTTTTCGCTGTAAGTTGCGTGCAAGCTGCCGGCTGAAAGATTCAAGCAGATATTGGTCTTCAAATTCAAAATCCTGTCGGACATCAGCATATAAAACTCCGATTGCCGCGTCGTCGCAGATCAGAGGCAGAGCGATCTGTGCCGCATCTTCGCTTGTATCATCATTTTGAATTACGGTTGAACGGGAATCCAAAGCCCGTTCGCAAAGTCTGACGCATTTTTGCCACGCATTTTGTCTGGTTGATAAGGAATTGTCGGATTTATTTTTTCTGGCTCGTCCGATTGGTGTCAGTTCATTATTAACACCGTATCGAAAAACGATAAGTTCCGACACCGGAAAAAATGTTTCAAGCATCTTTAAGCCGCTTTCGATCCGCAGGTCGGCGGATTTTCCTTCCATAAGATGTCCGGTTGAAGCAAGTGAAACAAGTTTTTCGGTAAGTTCGGAATCAATCCGCCATAGTTTTTTCAGATGAACAAAGATAATTGTAAGAAATGAGGTGAGAACAACGGGAACGGCTAATAAATCAATACTTTCGTATCTTAAAAACAAAAAACCGGCAATTAACCAGAGAACTGAGAAAATCAGAAAATACGGCAGAATTCTTTTGAGACTTTTTATTTCAGTCAAAAGTCCGAATACGATTGCGGCGAAAACTATAAACGACAATTTCCACCAGACAAGTTTTGTTGGTTCGGGAGAAAACAATTCTCTGATAAATAATAAGAGTTTATCGGCATAAGACCATAAAACACTTATAAATAAGGAAATAACGACGGCTATAATAAGCGACGAAAAGATACTCTTATTTTTTAGAAATTTCATTTAAGAAGGGTAGAGAAATAATGTATAGATTTTCCGGGGATAGGATTTGAGCATTCTCAGAGCGGGTGGTCAAACATTGTTTATAAATGTTTGCCAAACTAATTATGCAATAAAATGCTAACTAAAATCAAGCTAAATATTT
>JBGTKR010000433.1:0-2079 GCA_041744535.1 Pyrinomonadaceae bacterium | reverse complement strand
GCTGGCTTTACGGCAAAATCATCAATACGCGAAATTCCTTTTACGAGAACGGGCGGCTCAAATCGTATTCGCTCGGTGTTCCGACGATTTCGGTTGGAAATATAACCGTCGGCGGAACGGGCAAAACTCCGCTGGTTGCTTTTGCGGCAGAGGTTTTGGCGGAAAGAGGCGAAAAGGTTTGTATAATTTCACGCGGTTATAAACGCGAAGATGAAAATAAAAGAGTTTTGGTTTCCGACGGGAAAGCCATTTTAGCCAATGTCCGCAAAGCCGGAGATGAACCGTTTGAGTTAGCCGAAAAACTTTTGGGAAAAGCATTCGTCGTTGCCGATGCAAACCGTGTCGAAGCCGGACTTTGGGCAAAGGAAAAATTCGGCATCACGGCATTCGTGCTGGATGATGCGTTTCAGCATTTACGGGTGAAACGCGATCTGAATATCGTAACGATTGATGCGACAAATCCTTTCGGGAATTTGAAAACTCTGCCCGCCGGAATTTTGCGTGAACCGCTCGAAAACCTGAACAGAGCCGATCTGATAATTATCACCAGAGCGAATTTGAGCAAAGAAATTCAACATTTAAAATCCAAAATTCAAAATTATAACTCAAATTCTCCAATCATCACCGCTTCAAACAAAATTTCTCATCTAACCGACTTAAAAGACTCAAATCAAAAACTCACCACTCACCACTTACCGCTTACCACTCGCAATTTAGCGTTCTGTGCCTTGGGAAATCCAAGCAATTTTTTTGAGCAGTTAATGAATGAAGATTTTAATTTGATCGAAACCAAAACATTTCCCGACCATCATTTTTACGATCAAAAAGATATTGAAAACCTCGAATCATCGGCAAAAAAGCACAGTGCCAATGCCTTAATTACAACGGCAAAAGATGCGGTTAAATTGCAAAATTTAAAATTTGAAATCCCGTGTTATGTCGCTCACAGCAAATTGGTTTTTGACGACGAAAAAAAACTGCGTAAAATAATTCACGCAGTTTTTGATTAAAAATCTTTTCTTTAATTTTCCGTTATCCGTTTTCCGTTTTCCATTATTACAAAGTATCCTGCTCAACTCCGCTTTGCACTTTTTTACTTCCGGTCGAAGGCGGTGCGGGTTTGTCCTTCGGCTTATCCGCAGGCGGTGTTTTGGGCTTTGTTTCCTTCACAGGCGGTTTGTCTGTCGGTTTTGGTTCGGGTTTCTTGCCTGTATCGGTGGTTGCCTCAGGCGTAGTTTTGCCATCCGCAGGTTTTTCTTTATTAGTATTAGTCGGATTCTCTTTTTCGCTTGGCAAAGGGCTTTTCTTAGGAACGGGAACAAGATAAATCCGATTGCCTTTACTGTCATAAATAGCCTCTTCTTCGGGGTCAAAAGGACTCCCGGAGTTTGGAGGCATTGTTATGTAATCTTCGCCGGGACCGATTGAATAATTTGGTGATCCAGCAGGTGGAATTCCATTATTATCCCATAATGGATTATAATCACCGCCGCCAATTCCGACATCAGGCGGCAGAATTCCCGACTCACTGTTCGGGTCTAAGGTCGGATCGGGATAATCGGTCATCGCAACACCTTTTTCATTCATTCCGGTTGCGGGATTCAAAGGCTGGACGGGTTTTCCGTTGGCATCAACTTTGTATTCCGTATCGGGATCGGTCTGTTTCATATTGGTTACATAGATCATTCCGAATGCCAGCATTGAAATTCCCGCAAGCAAAACAAATGCCGTTTTCCATAAGCTATTATTTTCCGCACCCGCACTTGCCGCATTTACTTTTGGAATTACAATTGTGTCGTCATCTTCGGAAACCTTGACCGCGTTGCTCAAATCATCAGCAAAAGCGGCGGCGGATTGATAACGCGAATCGGGATTTTTTGCCAATGCCTGAAGCACGAAAGGTTCGACATCTTCGGGTATATCTTCACGAAACGCGGCAAGCGGCGGCGGCGGAACTTGCGAATGCTTGAGCATCAAGTCCAAAGCCGTGTCCGCCATAAAAGGCACTTCGCCCGTCAGCATTTCATAAAAAATTATGCCGAGCGAATAAACATCGGAACGCTCGTCGGGTTCGGATTC
>JBGTKR010000432.1:0-4206 GCA_041744535.1 Pyrinomonadaceae bacterium | reverse complement strand
GCACGTTCCGGCGAAGGTTCGATGCGGGACGCTCAAAGCAATTTCGATCAAGTTATAAGTTTTTCGGGTGAGAAAATTGAAGCCGAAGATGTTATCAATGCTTTGGGAATTGCGAGTGCGGAAAACTTAACTAAAACGATTCAAGCAGTTGCCGATAAAAAACCGCAGGAAATATTAAAAGTTATTGACGATCTGATCGCACGCGGACAGGATTTGCGGCATTTCTGCACCGATCTTTTGACATTTATTCGTGATCTGCTCGTTTTCAAAATGGCAGGCGATGCGGAAAATCTGCTCGATACGGCGATCTTGAGTTTTGAAGAACTCGAAAAATACTCCGCACCGTTTACCGAAGCCGATCTGATACGTTTTTTTAATTCTCTGGCGGAAACCGAAAATAAATTAAAGGATGCTGCCGAACCGCGATATTTGCTGGAAGTCGGCTTAATAAAACTTTGTGAAATGGGCAGAGTCCAACCCGTCGAAAAACTTCTCGAACGCCTCGCAAGTCTGGAAAATTTATTAAATAGTTCAAATTTTAATAGAGAATCAACCGAAGAAAATAATCCGCAAACCGAAACCTTAGAAAAAAAAACTCTGATTTCTAAACCGCCGCCGGAAGATACGCCGTTTCCTGTGAAAAGTGGAGAGTGGAGAGTGGAGAGTGGAGAGGCGGAAGAAGTTTCGGATGAAGGGAATTTTACTGAAAATATTTCCGAAAATGAATCTGATATGGAAATGCCGATTCAGGGAATTTCTGTTGAAAATGAAGTTTTTGATAACGAAATTAGTGAACCGGAAATCAGCGAATCTGCAATCGAATTTGATGTTTCTGCGATGCCCGTAAAACTTGAGCCGATTGAATCTGAAGAGTTGGAACACATCGAAGACAAATGGCTTGACAAGGCTTTTGAAAGAATTCTGCTCAAAGAGGGCGATGATTTAAAACTAATTAAAAATGCGGAAAGGATCGTCAAATTATTAAATTTGGATGATTCGGAAACCGTTCCCGCAAAGCCCGAATCTTTTCCTCAAACCAACGGTTCGGCAACGGCTTTTGCTCCGGCAAAGGACAATAAAGCCTTGGATATTGTTGCTGAACTCGCAAAAGTCGAAGAAATTGACGAAACAATTCCCGAACTTCCCGATAATCCGACCGAAGAAGAACTCTGGAAATACGCCGAAAATCATCCGAAAGTGAAAAAAGTTCTTCGTATTTTTCGCGGGAAATTGGTTGATGTTAAAAAAGGATAAAATTTTTATGTTTTTTTGCAAATTTAAACATTTTTTCGGAACTACTTGATATAATCCTGCGTATAATAAATCGGAGGTAAAAAATTAAAAAATATGCGTGAACCAATTATTGCAGGAATTTTGAGTTTGTTAGTTCCCGGTTTGGGACAGATTTATAACGGAAGAATTGTGATCGGCTTGGTTTGGCTGCTTTTGACGGGATTTTCGTGGATCGGTTCAGCCGGAACACTCGGCTGGGTTGTTCATTTGATCGCCGCGTGGTGTGCTTACAGTTTTGCGAAAGACAATCCGATAAGAGATTAATTTCTCCTCTTTCACATCCTCCTTTGCCTGATGTTCGTGAGCATCGGGCTTTTTTCGTTTTCCAAACGCGGCAAATTAACGTAATATAAATGTTTAGTTTTCAGAGGTCGGATGTCAGTTCTTAACTAAAAATCGGCATCTGACTTTTAACATCTTTTCAAATTCTATTATGGTCAAAGACGGTATTCCTTTTGTTTTAGTTCCGATTATAATCGCTCTGATTTTTGGGTTTTTCCAAATCTGGTTGGGCGTGGTCTTGTTTTTATTGCTGGCGGGATTTATGGCTTACTTTTTCCGTAATCCGCACCGCACGATTCCAACTGAAGCAAATATAATTCTTTCTTCTGCTGACGGAAAAGTTACACGGGTTGAAGATCGTGCGGAAGGAAAATTTGTCAGCGTATTTTTATCACCGTTGGATGTTCATTTAAACCGTTCGCCGATTGCCGGAAAAGTTACGAATGTCGAACTTTTTCAAGGGAAAAAAGCTCCCGCCACGAGCAATGAAGCAAGTCAAACCAATGAGCGAAACGCCATCACAATCGAAGGCGAAAAAATGACGGTTGTCTGCACGCAAATCGTCGGAATTCTCGCCCGCCGCATCGTCTGCAACAGCAAAGTCGGCGATGAGCTGAAAATCGGTGAAATCTACGGCTTGATAAAATTCGGTTCACGGACGGATTTGCTGATGCCGGAAAATGTCAAGATCGAAGTCAAAGTCGGAGATCGAGTCAAAGGCGGCGAAACTATTATCGGCAGACTCATCGAATAAATTTTTCTGCTATAATTATTTCAAATTCAAATGGAAAACGAAGAAAATAAACCTGTTCATAAAGGCTTAAAAAAAGGGCTGTATCTGATTCCAACCGCATTTACGGCGGCGAATATCGGGATGGGATTTTTAGCGGTTCTGGCTTCGCTTCGCGGATTTCAGATAATTGCGATTAACCCCGAACAAGCCGCAGTTTATTTTGATTACGCGGCGACTGCTATCGGTCTGGCAATTTTGTTTGACACGCTCGACGGCAGACTTGCCCGAATGACAAAAACCGCAACCGAATTGGGCGTTCAACTCGATTCGCT
Source organism: Pyrinomonadaceae bacterium (assembly GCA_041744535.1). Lineage (GTDB taxonomy): Bacteria > Acidobacteriota > Blastocatellia > Pyrinomonadales > Pyrinomonadaceae > Aridibacter. The sequence goes on along the minus strand of JBGTKR010000432.1, from coordinate 1,566 downwards.
GGCGGATGTTCTGACCTTCGGCATCGCTCCCGTTGTTCTGGCTTACGGTTGGGGAGTCGGTGCGGTTTTCCCGGAATCAACTTTTCTGCATAATCTGGGGCTTTTTGTTTTATTCGTTTATTTAATGTGCGGAGTTTTGCGGCTGGCAAGATTTAATCTGCAAGCGACCCGCCCGCGGGTTTTGCGTGAAGGAACACCGAAAATTGATAAGAAAAGTTTTGTCGGTCTGCCGATTCCGCCCGCCGCCGGACTTATCGCCGCACTCGTTCATTTTGTGCCGATGCCGCTTAGTTTTTACGATCCGGCATATGCAAGGTTTTACGGAATAATTTTAATGATTCTTCTGCCGTGCTTGGGGTTGCTGATGGTCAGCACGATTCGCTACACCAGTTTTAAAAACGTCGGAACGGGCAAAAATAATCTTTCTCTCATTTTGATAATCGGGGCATTCGGAATGCTCGTCTGGCTTTATTCTCATTATTTCCTGCTGGCTTTAGCCGCAATTTATGTTTCGCACGGAGTTTTATGGTATGTGCTGACTATGCTCAAACCGCGAAAAAATACCGAAGTCGAACAAACTCCCGTTTCCGATAATTGACCGTTAAATAATTAATTGATGAAACCCGACAAATCCAAACAAACAAAGGAAATAATCAAACATCTGAAAAAGGAATATCCCGACGCTCATTGTGCTTTAAATTATACGAATGCCTTTGAACTTTTGATTGCCACGATTCTTTCCGCCCAATGCACCGATGTTCGCGTCAACAAAGTTACGGCTGATCTTTTCCGCAAATATCGAACGCCTGCCAATTACATAAAAGTTCCGCAAACAGAACTCGAACAGGACATCCGCTCAACCGGATTTTTCCGTAACAAGGCGAAGAATATCCAAGCCGCCTGTGAAAAAATTATCAATGATTTTAACGGCGAAGTTCCCGCCGATATGAATAAACTCCTGACATTAAACGGCGTAGCGAGAAAAACCGCCAACGTCGTTTTAGGCAACGCCTTCGGCATCGCTTCCGGCGTAGTCGTAGATACTCACGTCCGAAGACTCTCAAACCGCTTGGGCTTGACCGAACAGCAAGACCCCGTGAAAATCGAAAATGAATTAAACGAATTAGTCCCGAAAAAAGATTGGATAATGTTCCCGCATTGGCTGATCTGGCACGGACGTGCCGTTTGCAAGGCTCGAAAACCTTTGTGCGATGAATGTGTTTTAGAAAATATTTGTCCTAAGATCGGGGTTTAGAAGTTTGCCGAATGTAAATTTACGTTCGGTAATTTTTTTTTACAGACAGATAAATTTAACGGTAATTACAACACTGATTGCCTATTCTGTGGATAATTTTATTTAAATCAATTTAACTTATGAAGTTTGAATCGAGCAAAGCATTTGCTGTTAAATCGGACGAACAGGATTCGCTCAAACACTTCCGCGAAAAGTTTTATATTCCAAAACAATCAAACGGCGAAGAAGTTTTATATTTTACGGGCAATTCGCTCGGACTTCAGCCGAAAGCCACACGTGAATATATTGAACAGGAATTAAAAGATTGGGAA
>JBGTKR010000431.1:0-1669 GCA_041744535.1 Pyrinomonadaceae bacterium | reverse complement strand
ATAATGCTTGCAGGCGGTTTTGCCGTTTGCTATGCCGCTCGCTTTTGAGCATTTCTTTCAATTGTTCGGCGGTTTCTTTAATTTTTGGTAGTGCTTTGTTCATTATTCTATTATTGCATATTGGCTAACGGGAAACGGTATGAGGCTAGATATTTCTTGGTTTTTACCTTTTTACCTTTTTACTTGTTGCTTATTTAGCCGGGGCTTGTTTAGCTTCGATATTCAAAATTACCTTCACATCCTTTGAAACCGCTTTGCCATCCGGGTCATAATTTACGCCGTAAGCGGTGCGGTCAATCGTTGTTTCCGCTGTTGCTCCCATAACTTTTAAACCGCCTCTGCCGTCAACAAATCCCGCAACTTTTATCGGAAGCGTAATTGATTTTTTAACGCCGCGAAGCGTGAAATCGCCCGTAACCATTAAGTTTTCGCCGCTTTTTACAACCTTCGTGCTTTTAAAGGTCATTTCGGGAAAATTCTCGACATCGAAAAAATCAGCCGAACGCAAATGCTTATCGCGGTTTTCAACTCTCGTATTCACACTTGCCGTTTTTGCACTAAATTCAACCGAAGATTTTGCAACATCCTTCGCATCATAATTTACCGTTCCCGAAAAATCCGTAAAATATCCCGGCACATTCACGAGCCCCATGTGTTTCACCGCAAAACCTATCGAACTGTGAGCCGTGTCAAAGTTATAAACTCCCGATTCCGCCGCAACCCTACTGTTTCCGAATTTCTCGGCAATCGTTAAATTTTTTGCCGTTGTGTAATTAAACCCGATAAAAAAAACTCCGCCGATAACTGCGAAAATCATTGATAAAATGATTCTTTTCATAATAATTTCTCCCTCTCAAATCTATGTTTATTTGTAAAACTTTCCACCTTTGATGTTTTATTGTCAACATTTGTCAACAAAATTTTTTGCTTGCTTAGAATAAAAATTCTATTCCATTGAATAATTCTCCGCAAACTGCAATCATTGGAATAAATCCAAACAGTTATAGAATTATTCCGAATATCTATGTGGGAAAAATTTACAGAGTGGTTCCTGAGCCTCGGCGAATCTTACGGCGTAAATCCATTTATCTTCGGCGGAATTTACATCGGAGCAATTCCATTTTTCTCGCTTTCGATTGCGTGGCTTATCCGTAATTATCGAAACGGCAAATCAATCGTTTTCCCTGCATTATCGGCGGCATTCTTTTTTATCTCCGCATATATTTACCTTATTTTTGCAGGAAAAAATGTTCCCGTTTGGGTTTATGTCATCGTCGTCTTACTAATCGTCATCGGAGCATATTCAACCTTGAAAAAAGTGCGTCGGCAGATAAATGAAGTTGATAAGCGGCAGACGTGATTCGTAATTCGTAATACGTTTCACGCTGAGAGAAAACGAATTGCGTATTACGTAAAGTGTATTACGAGCAAAATTATGAGCGAAACTTACGATCTGATAGTAATCGGCGGCGGTTCGGCGGGACTCGTGGCGGCGGGCGGTGCGGGAATTCTCGGTGCAAAGATTGCACTTATCGAAAAAAATAAACTCGGCGGCGATTGTCTTTACACGGGATGCGTGCCGTCGAAAACTTTGATTCGCTCGGCTAGATTTGCTTCCGATATGAAAAACGCTTCCGATTTTGGATTTTCGATTGCCGATTTTGGATTC
>JBGTKR010000430.1:0-5344 GCA_041744535.1 Pyrinomonadaceae bacterium | reverse complement strand
AATCAAAGCTCTTTCAAAACTTCTCGCCGTTCCTTTTACGCCTTCGATCAGATTTTCAAATGAATGATTTTCTTCGGCGTGCATAATTGCCAGATTTAAATTGTCTAAAACAGGAAGCAATGCGTTCAGAAAATTAAGCCGCCCTTGTTCAGCTTGCTGTTCGAGCGATTTTTTCATACGCTGCCGCATTTCGCCCGTTTCAGCTTCCATCTTCGAGCGTTCTTCTTCAAAACGCTTCTGAACTTCCAGCAATTTATTCTCCGCCGCATCCGCTCTTAAGCTTATTTCTTTCAGATCGTTTTCCAGTTTTACGACTTCCGGTGATTTTATTTCCCGGTTCGTTTGAGCATCTTTAAATTCGGAATCATCTTTAACCTCGACATCAATTCTCTCGCCGTCTTCGTTAATTCTGCGTTTATCGTTAAATGAAATTTCTTCCACTTCGCCGTCAATAATTTCTTCTTCTTCCGTTTCAAAATTTTCGTTATTCATCATTTTATTAAACCAACTCACTATATTATTAATTGTATTCCGTAAATTTTCGATTATTTTTTCATCCATAGAATATCAAATAATCACGCTTTACGTCATACGCAATACGTAATTCGTTAAATACAAAATTTCCCTAAAACGAATTACGTATTACGTAAAACGAATTACGAATCAAGCCGCCGCCGTCGCTGTTTCGGGCGTAAAGACCAATTCGCCGTCTTTCGCCGAAACTTTAACATTGTCGCCGCTTTGAATTTCGCCGCCTAATAATTTTACGGCAAGCGGATTTTGAATCATCGTCTGGATCGCACGTTTCAGAGGTCTTGCACCGAATGCCGGGTCGTAACCTTCTTCGAGCAATAAATCTTTTGCCGAATCATCCAATTCAATCGTCAGATTTTTCTCCGCCATCAATTTGTGCAAACGCCTTAGCTGAACATCAATAATTCCCGCAAGTGCTTCTTTGTTTAGCTGTGTAAAGACGACAATATCATCAATCCGGTTAAGAAATTCGGGACGAAAATGATTTTTTAACGCTTCTAAAACTCTGTCTTTCGCCGTCGAATCAACCAACGGATTTTCCGGTACAATAGTTGAACCGAGATTACTTGTCATAATTAAAACGGTATTTTTGAAATCAACCGTCCGACCTTTTGAATCGGTCAAACGTCCTTCGTCCAAGATTTGCAGTAAAATATTGAACACATCGGGATGGGCTTTTTCGATCTCATCAAACAATATTACCGAATAAGGACGACGACGAACTGCTTCCGTTAATTGTCCGCCTTCTTCATAACCGACGTATCCCGGAGGTGCTCCGATCATTCTTGCAACGGCGTGTTTTTCCATATATTCGGACATATCGAGTCGCGTTATCGCTCTCTCATCGTCAAATAAAAACTCCGCCAAAGCCCTCGCCGTTTCGGTTTTTCCAACACCCGTCGGACCTAAGAAAATAAATGAACCGATCGGGCGATTCGGGTCTTGCAAACCCGCCCGTGAACGGCGAACCGCATTGGCGACGGCGATCAAACCTTCTTCCTGTCCGATCACGCGGCGACGCAGATTGTCTTCCATTTTGAGAAGTTTCTGCATCTCGCCTTCAAGCATTTTTGAAACGGGAATCCCCGTCCATTTCGCCACGATTCCGGCGATGTCTTCCTCGTCAACTTCCTCTTTGAGCATCACGCCGTCCGTCTGCAGATCGGCAAGTCTTTCCTGTTCTGATTCAATTTGCTTTTCGAGTTCGGGAATCGTTCCGTATTGCAATTCCGCCGCACGATTTAAGTCGTTCGCCTGCCGTGCTTGTTCAAGTTCGAGTTTCGCTTGCTCCAAATCCTCTTTGCCGGAACGCATTTTTTCGATCTCGGCTTTTTCCGACTGCCATTTTGCCTTCATCGCGGAAGATGTTTCCTGCAAATCAGCGATGCGTTTTTCAATATCCGCCAGATGCGATTTTGCTTTTGCATCTTCCTCGCGGCTTAACGCTTGTTTCTCAATTTCCAATTGCAAAATCTCGCGTTCAAGTTCATCAATTTCCTGCGGCAAAGAATCAATTTCAATGCGAAGCTGCGAAGCCGCCTCGTCAATTAAATCAATTGCTTTATCGGGCAAAAATCTGTCCGCAATATAACGATGCGAAAGTGTTGCCGCAGCCAAAATTGCCGCGTCTTTGATGCGAACACCGTGATGAACTTCATATTTTTCCTTCAAACCACGAAGAATCGCAATCGTATCTTCAACCGACGGTTCGGCAACATAAACCTGCTGAAAACGCCTTTCCAACGCCGCATCTTTTTCGATATATTTTTTAAATTCATTAAGCGTCGTCGCCCCGATTGCCTTCAAAGTTCCGCGTGCAAGTGCCGGTTTCAGCATATTCGAAGCATCAATCGCACCTTCCGAAGCACCTGCTCCGACAAGTGTGTGCAATTCGTCAATAAATAAAATGTAATTCCCGTTAGATTTTTCGACTTCTTTTAAAACCGCTTTCAAACGGTCTTCAAATTCACCGCGATATTTTGCACCGGCAAGCATCGCTCCCAGATCGAGCGAAATAAGTTTTTTTCCTTTCAAAGTTTCAGGAATATCGCCCGAAACGATTCGTTGTGCCAAACCTTCGACAATCGCCGTTTTCCCAACACCCGGTTCACCGATTAAAACCGGATTATTTTTACGCCGACGCGATAAAATCTGAATCGTTCGCCGAATCTCATCATCCCGACCAATGACCGGATCGAGTTTTCCTTTGCGGGCGAGATCGGTCAAATCCTGTGCGTATTTTTCCAACGCCTGAAAATTATCCTCCGCATTCTGATCGGTAATTTTCGAGCCGCCACGCATTTCTTCAATAGCTTTGCGAACTTCATCAACTTTTACGCCGTTTGAACGCAAAATCCGCCCCGCGTCGCCGTCTTTTTCGTCCGCAATCGTCAGCAAAAGATGTTCCGTCGAAATATATTCGTCGCCCATCTTTTCGGCTTCTTTCTGTGCCTCATCAAAAATTTTATTGATGCGTGTGCTGAAATACTGCTGTCCGCCCTGCACTTTCGGCATTTTCGCAATCGCCGCTTCTAATTCCGTAGCGATCATCTGCCGATTCGCACCGACTTTTCCTAAAATCGCACTTACCACGCCTTGTTCCTGTTCAAACATTGAAACAAGTAAATGTTCCGGCTCGACCTGCTGATTCTGATTTTTCTCAGCCACGCCGATAGCGTTTTGAACTGCTTCCTGCCCACGAATTGTAAATCTGTCAAATCTCATTGTTTTATACTTTTAAGAATATTTTAACCGCAGAGAACGCTGAGTTCGCTGAGAAATTTTATAAAAATAAATCTCCGCGTCCTCCGCGTTCTCTGCGTTAAAAATTTTTATGCTTTTTTAGCTTTCGCTTCCGTATCAATCGTTTTCACGTCATTATCTTCGCCCGTAACTTCGATCTTGCGAGCCTTCGTTTCTTCTTTCTTCGGCAAACTCACACGCAAAATACCGTTCTTGAAATCGGCGGAAGTTTCCTCAGCCGAAACAGTTCGCGGCAAACTGAATGAGCGTGTAAAAGTCCCGTAAGAACGCTCAACGCGGTGAAAATTATCGCCTTCGTCTTTTTTCTCGAAATTTCTTTCGCCTTTCAAAGTAATGACATTATTTTCGATGGAAAGCTCAAAATCTTCACGTTTCATTCCCGGAAGTTCGGCTTCCAAAACGATTTCATTCTCGCTTTCATATATATCAACACTCGGCGACCAACCGCCCGTAGCCATTTCTTCCTGCGAAAAATTTTGCGGCAAACTCGTCATAAAAAGACGATTCATATCGTCCTGTAAACCACGTAATTCACGAAAAGGATCATATTTAATTAAACTCATTATTTTCTTACCTCCAAATAATTATTTTATTCAAATATTTGTAAAAATTAACTAATTGCTTAGTCTTTAAGAATAATAAAATATGAGTGAGTTGTTGTCAAGTCTAAAATTATCGCAAAGTCAAATTTAATAAAAATGTAACTTTTTACAATAAAAAGATGACATATTTGCAGATAAAAGGTTATATTTATGTCGCATCTTTCCAAAAACTTATAAGACACTTATATTCAAATGAAATTCGTGAATATTCGTGTTTTTTCGTGGCTAAATTAAAAAATGAAAATTTTTCGTGAAGCACTATATCCATTGGTCGCCGTCGCCGCCGCGTTTGTTATCGGCGGGATAATTATTTTGATTATCGGCGATAATCCGCTTACAACCTTTCAACTCCTGATCGAAAACTCGTTCGGTTCGGTCAGAGGCGTAACCGAAACGCTTTTTTATGCGACACCGCTTATTTTTACGGGTTTGGCGGTGGCGGTTGCATTTCGCTGCGGACTTTTGAATATCGGTGCGGAAGGACAATTATATGTCGCGGCGTTTGCAACCGCTTGGGTTGGAATCAAATTCGGCGGCACGGTTGTCAATGTTTTCGGTGAACAACAGGATTGGTCCTGGATGAGTTTGCCCGCAATTTTGCTCGTTCCGTTGTGCATCGCAACGGCAATAATCGTCGGCGGATTTTGGGGATTTATTCCGGGTTATTTAAAGGCAAAATTCGGCTCGCACGAAGTTATCAACACGATAATGCTCAACTTTATCGCCGTCGCTCTGGTCAGTTATTTGACGCAATATCATTATAAAATTCCCGGCGATCCGCTTCTTCAAACAGCAAATATCGGCGATGCCGCAACCATTCCGCAACTCAATAGTTTTCTTTCATTTATTCCAAAAGATGTCGCTCTCAATGTTTCATTCCTGATCGCAATTTTAATGTGCGTTCTCGTTTATATTTTCCTCTGGAAAACAAAATGGGGCTACGAACTTCGTGCCGTCGGCGAAAATCCAACGGCGGCGGAATACGGCGGAATCTCACCGAAAAAGCAAATAATTATCGCAATGACAATTTCAGGAGCATTAGCCGGAATGGTGGCAATCGGCGAAGTTATGGGTTTTCGGCACAATTATTATCACGGATTTTCTGCTGAATGGGGTTTTCTAGGAATCGCCGTTGCATTGCTCGGCAGAAATCATCCGTTGGGAGTTTTTATCGCGGCAATTTTCTTTGCAATTTTGTTACGCGGCGGAATTTTTGTTGACGCATTTACGAGATATGTTTCAAAGGATTTGGTGGAAGTTTTGCAGGCGATAATCATTCTTTTTGTAGCGGCTTTGCAAAAATATACGAGGTAAGAAAGGGGAAAAGTGAAAAAGTGAAAAGGTGAAAAAGTAAATGGGGAACAAGGTTGTTAAATTTGAAGATTTGTTTATCTGGCAGAAGGGAATCGAATTTGCTAGGGATATTTATTTGATAACTGAAAAGA
>JBGTKR010000429.1:0-3600 GCA_041744535.1 Pyrinomonadaceae bacterium | reverse complement strand
AACATTTTTTCTCTCTGTCCGCGGTATTTTTCCAAGTCGGTTTCCAAAGCAGTTCCGATGCTTCCGCGTGAGATTTTTGCCGTTAATTTCGCATCTTCGGATGAAAACTTTTCGGTTTTTAATAAATGTTCTTCTATTTTGTCAGAATTAATCGGTGCAAAACGAATTGTTTGACAGCGGGAAAGAATCGTCGGCAAAAGCGAAGACGGACGCGAAGTTATCAGGAAAATATATGTCGTTTCGCTCGGTTCTTCCAAAGTTTTAAGGAGTGCATTTGCCGCATTATCTATCGTCGTGCTTAATTTTTCGGCTTCATTAATTATAAAAATTCGGACTTTTGCCTCAAAGGGACGAAAGTTTGCTTCCTTTTCCAAATCACGAATTGAATTAATCAAAATCGTATTTTTATAAGGAATTACCATTCCAATATCGGAATGTTCGCTAAAGAAAACTTTTTCGTAATCTTCTTTTTTAGCGTCGGGCTTCGGAAAATCAAATTTTTCGGCACGCCGGCAATTTTTGCAATCATCGCACGCTTGAAAATCCTTCGGGTTTAGACAAACCATTGATTTCGCAATTTCCAAAGCAAACTGCTTTTTACCGATTCCTTCCTTGCCGACAAAAAGCAGGGAATGAGGAATGCGTCCGGTTTTTATTAAACGCTTGAAAATTTCCTTATTTGAATTATTCCCGATGAGTTTGTTGAACATAAATCTTATTTTCCAAAAAAATTCGTAACGATTTCAACCGCTTTTTTATGAATTTCTTCAATCGAATCATCGGCATTAATTATGCGAAAGCGTTTTTTTTCTTTTTCGGCAAGTTGCAGATAAGCGTTTCTGACGCGATGATAAAACTCCGATTTTTCCGAATCCATACGGTTATTCGTCCTGTGCGGGTCGGAATCGGCTTTTGTTCGGGCGAGGGCTTTTTCGACGGGCAGATCAAAAAACAAAGTCAGATCGGGTTTTAATCCGTCGGTGGCGATCTTGATGATTTGATTGATTATCGTCGCCGGAAATCCGCGTCCCGCACCTTGATATGCAAAAGTTGCATCGGCGTAGCGATCCGATATGACGATTTTCCCCTGTTTTAATGCGGGTTTGATGAGAAATTCGACGTGCTGTGAACGGTCGGCGGCAAATAAAAGCAGTTCGGCACGCGGGGCAACCGTTTCTTCGGTTTCGAGAAATGCTTCGCGGAGTCGGCGACCAAGCGGAGTTCCGCCCGGTTCCATTGTGGTCAAAACATCGAATCCGCGAAGACGCAATTCACCCGAAAGCATACGCAGTTGAGTGGATTTTCCGCTTCCGTCAATCCCTTCAAGTGTTATCAGTTTTCCGTCCAAGATATTTTACCTGTATGCCGCCGCTCGTGTCGGGTTTGGTTTCGCCTTTTTCGATGGAAATTGTGGAAATCGCGTGTTTGAAAAGTAGAAAATCCTGCCCTTCAACATCAATTAAGACGGAAAATTTGTCAAAACTTTTTATCCTGCCCGAAAGTGAACCGCCGTTCATTAACTGAAAATCCACCGTAGATTTTTCGCGTCGGGCATTATTTAAAAATCCGTCCTGAATGTTTTGGGTAGTTTGCTTGTCCATTACTTTTCCCCTGAATTTAATTGATGTTAAAAATATAGTTGGAATTATAGCAGATTTAATTTTTCAAACAAGATTAAAACTTGCATAAGCTATTTTAATTCAAGCATTTCCCAAAGCTTTTCCTGCGTGGATTTTTCATTTCCGAAACCTTCCAGCCAGATCACATCCTTCTCACGCCGAAACCAGCTAAACTGACGTTTAGCATAATTTCTTACATCCTGTTTGGTTTTTTCAACTGCACTTTCGAGTGTCCTTTCGTCCCGTAAATATTCGCAAACCCTTCGATAACCGTGTGATCCGAGTGCATTTTTTTTGTCGCTTAAACCTTTTTCCAGTAAAAATCTAACTTCTTCGACAAGTCCTTTTTCAAAATGCCTTGCGGCACGTTCATTAATTCTTTCATACAAAACATCACGCGGCGGTTTCAGCACAAAAACCTTTATCCGTTCTGCAAATTCGGGCGGTTTTTTGCGTTTCGGTTGGAGTTCGGAAAATTTTTCGCCCGTCTGAAAACAGACTTCCAAAGCTCGCTGAACACGGACATAATCTTTCGGAAAGTTTTTATCGGCGGATTTTTCGTCAACTCGTCGCAGGATTTTGTGCAGATATTCCGCACCTTTTTTTTTACGGATTTCGTTAAATCTTTCACGCAATTTTTTATCGGTTTTCGGAGTCTCAACCAAAGGCTTTCGCAAAGTCCGCAGATAAAAACCCGTTCCGCCGACGAGGATCGGAATGTTTCCACGCGATTCTATTTCTTTGATTTTTTCGCCTGCGTCCGTTGCCCAATCGTCAGCCGTATAATTTATTTCGGGCGAAACATAGCCGATCAAATGATGCGGAACTCCTTTCATTTCCTCCGTCGTCGGTTTTGCCGTGGCAATTTGGACTTCTTTGTAAATCTGCACCGAATCGCAGTTTATGATTTCGCCGTTTCCAAGCCGCAAAGCCAGTTCGACACCGATTTCGGTTTTTCCCGAAGCCGTCGGTCCGACGATTGCGTAAATTGGGTTTTTGATTTTATCTTCAAACACGATCAAGATTTAGTTTCCCGCAAAGTCGCAAAGTTCGCAAAGGAATATAAGGAAAGATTTTAACTGATGTTTTTCGGATGTTTTAATTTTTGCTGTAAAATAGTGTGAAAAATTACCGCTCCGATGATAATTATTCCGCCGATAATTGCCCATTTTGAAGGCGTTTCCTTGATAAATAAAAACACCCAAACGGGATTTAGAAGCGGTTCGACAAAGCCGATAATACTTGCGTCCAACGAGCGAACACCTTTTGCTAAACCATAAGTGAACAAAATATAGGCAACGCCGATTTGAAAAATTCCGAGATAGGAAATCGCCAGAATATCATTTGTCGTCGGTGTTTGCAGTTCGTTTAAAATGAACGGCAGCATAAAGATAACAATAATTATATTCCCGTAAAAAACCGAGAGTGCGGGATTGAATTTTAATGAACGCGGATGGCGTAAAAGCACAAAATAAAGTCCTAAACAAACACCCGAAATTAAACCCGCGATATTTCCGGCAAAGATATTTGTCGCCAAGACATTTTGTGCATTTTCCGATTCGAGGAAAAACAGACTCATCCCGGCAAGACAGACGACAACTGTAATTAAATCGGTAATGCGAAACTTTTCTTTTAACAGAAGCGGAGCAAAAATCAATATGTAGATCGGTGCGGTATATTGCAGAAAGATCGCGTTGGCGGCGGTGGTGTTTTTGTTGGCGTAAACGAAAGCTGTGAGAGTTCCCGCATAAAAAATAGAAGTGAAAAGAATAAACCAATCGAATTTTAATTCTTTGCGAAAAGCTATAAAAATTCCGACAACAATTGCCGCAAATAATGCCCTTCCGAAGTTTACGTGAACGGCGTTGAGCGTGGTGAGTTTGATAAAAAGTCCGCCGGTTGACCAGAGCAGAACGGCGATTAGAACGAGGAGAATCGGCGGGAATGGTTGTGGTTTGTTTGGATTTTCCACTTATTTTTT
>JBGTKR010000428.1:0-3838 GCA_041744535.1 Pyrinomonadaceae bacterium | reverse complement strand
CTCTATTACGGTTACAGCGGCTGGGCTTTATTTACCTTTTTTTTAGCCGGAGTTTCCGATGGAATTGACGGTTTTGTTGCACGCAAATTCGGACAGGAATCCGAACTCGGCACGATCATTGATCCGATTGCCGATAAACTTTTAATGACGACGGCATTTATAATTCTCACGCTTCCGAATATTTTTCCGCCCGTCAAACATCTTCCCGTTCCGTTTTGGGTTACGGCGGCGGTCATCGGACGCGATGTTTTGATCGTAACGGTAGCGGCGGCGATAAATATTATGACGGGTTTTCGCGGCTTTCAGCCTTCGTGGCTCGGCAAACTCAGCACGACGGTTCAGGTTCTCGCCGTCGGTCTGATTCTCATCGCGGCGGTTTTCGGTTATACATTTTATCTTCCCACCGTTTATACAATCGTCGTTCTGCTCGCTGCACTTTCAGGTTTTCATTATGTGTTTTTCGTTGCTTCATTAATGAAGGAAAAAGAAAATTTAATCAAAGATGAAATCTGAAAAGTTATTACGCACACAATTTCTGATTTTTTAAAACGCTGGCGAACATCATTATTTTTATTAACTTTTTAACAACTGTTTGGCGATAACGAGTCTTTGAATCTCGCTCGTGCCTTCGCCGATGGTGCAGAGTTTTGAATCACGCCAGTATTTTTCCGCCGGATAATCTTTCGTGTAACCGTAACCGCCGTGGATCTGCACCGATTCTTCCGAAACTTCCACTGCAATTTCCGAAGCGTAAAGTTTAGCCATTGCCGATTGTTTCGTAACACGCTTGTCGTTATCTTTTAGAAAAGCGGCTTGCCAAGTCAACAAACGGGCGGCTTCGATCTTCGTTGCCATATCGGCTAACTTAAATTGTATCGCCTGAAATTCCGCAATCGGGCGACCGAATTGCTGGCGTTCTTTTGCATATTTGACCGCCGCTTCATAAGCACCTTGAGCGATTCCGACAGAAAGTGCGGCTATTGAAATTCTCCCGCCGTCTAAGATTTTCATCGCCTGCAAAAATCCTTTGCCTTCTTCGCCGAGCAGATTTTCTTCGGGAACTTTGCAGTCTTCAAAAACAACCGAAGCAGTTTCCGAAGCACGCATTCCGAGTTTGTTTTCCTTGTGATCGGAGCGGAAACCGTCCATCGTTTTATCAAAAATAAACGCCGAAATTCCCTTACTTCCTTTTTCGTTATCCGTTACCGCAACCGCTACACAGGTATCGCCCGTAATCGCGTTGGTGATAAAATTCTTTGAACCGTTGACCACATAATGACCGTTTTCCTTAACCGCATAAGTCCGCGTTCCGCTCGCATCCGAACCGGCTTGAGCCTCGGTCAAACCCCACGCTCCCCAAGTTTCGCCCTGCGTCAGCGGCACTAGATATTTTTTCTTTTGCTCCTCGTTTCCGAACATAAAAATATGATTCGAGCAAAGAGAATTGTGAGCCGCCACCGATAAACCAACCGAGCCGTCAACTCTCGCCAACTCCTCGATGATCGTTGCATATTCGATATAACCCATCGCCGAACCGCCGTATTCTTCGGGAAAAAGTATTCCCATCAAGCCTAATTCCGCAAGCTGCGGACGCAGTTCGTCAAAGAAATGCTGCGACTCATCCCATTCCATTACGTGCGGCAAAATTTCGCTTTCGGCAAATTCGCGGACGCTGTATTTTATCTGTTCCTGTTCTTCATTCAATGCAAAATTCATATTTTATTTCGTTCAATTAAATTTGTTTATATCAATAATTTATCACAAAATAACGGCAATGAGTATTGTCAAAACAGTTCTAAAATGGATTTTCGGAATCGCATTTATTTTTGCGGGAGCAAATCATTTCATCAATCCTGATTTCTACTTAAAAATTATGCCGCCGTATCTGCCGTGGCATTTATTTTTAATCTATCTAAGCGGAATTTTCGAGATGGTTTTTGGCATTATGCTTTTAGTTCCCAAAACGCAAAGGCTTGCCGCGTGGGGATTGCTCTTACTTTTGATCGCGGTTTTTCCGGCAAATATTTATATGGCGATGAACCCGGATAAGTTTCCCGATATAAAACCGATATTTTTGTATCTGCGTATTTTGATCCAGTTCGTTCTAATTGCCTGGGCTTTTTGGTTCACAAAAAAAACTTATTGAAACTACAAAAAAATGAGTTATACTCAAAAACACCTTAGACAGATACGAAAAACAGCTCAAAAGAACTCCTTAAAAAGATGAACAATCAAAATATTCTTACAACAAAACCGGAAATAAAAGAACTTCTCGAAAACACAAAAACAATCGCCGTTCTCGGCATCAAACCCGAAACACATTCGATGCGTCCGGCATTTTACGTGCCGCAATATATGCAGAATGCCGGATACGAAATTATTCCCGTGCCTGTTTATTATCCTGAAGTTACGAAAATTCTGGGCGAACACATTTATCGAAAATTGGTTGAAGTCCCCGAAGAAATTGACTTGCTCAATGTATTCAGACGCTCGGAAGACATTCCGCGGCACACCGAAGATATTCTAAAAGCAAAGCCGAAATCCGTCTGGTTTCAACTCGGAATCCGCAACGATGAAGTTTCTGAAAAATTAGCCGAAGCGGGAATCAAGGTCGTGCAGGATTTATGCTTAATGGTCGAACATCGAAATTTAATGTAACTCGATAAATGCAAACGGCGGAAAGTTTATTATCTTTAGCGGATTTTTTCTTTTTTTCGTTTATCCTTAAATCTGTTTATTTCTTCCGGCGACAGCTCGCGGTATTCACCGACTTTTAAGAATTTATCATTTAAATGTCCGATATTCGTGCGGATAAGTTTTGTAACGGAATGACCGACGGCATCGAACATTTTGCGGATTTGCTGGTTGTGTCCTTCGAAAAGCGTAACTTCAAACCAATCGTTTTTGCCCGTTGATCTTTTGCGTTCAACGGTTGCGGGTGCGGTTTTGAAACCGTCCTCAAGACGAATTCCCTTTCGCAGTTTGCTGACCGCATTTTCATTCGGCATTCCTTTTACTTTGACGGCGTAAACCTTCGGAATCGTTTTGGTCGAAGAGATTTTATTGGCAAATTTTCCGTCGTTGGTCAGAATTATCAAACCTTCCGTATTAAAATCGAGCCGCCCGACGGGGAATAATTTTCCGTAACCTTTAACCAGATCGGTAACTAACTTGCGGTCTTCGGGATCGGAGATGCTCGATAAATAACCCTTCGGCTTATTCAATAAAATATATGTCAAAGTCCGTTGTTCAAGCAGCGGATTTATCAATTTGCCGTTGACTTTGATGTGGTCATTTTCAATATCGGATTTTGTTCCCATTTCGGTTACAACTTTGCCGTTGACGGTAACTTGCCCGTCAGCAATGAGTTGTTCAGCCTTTCGGCGTGAAGTGATTCCGGCTTGAGCAATCAATTTTTGAAGTCTTTCTTTCATTTATATTATTGTGCATACTTTTAAAGATTTTGTCATTTATGCAATCCCGGTCTTTAAATACAGAAATAACAAAATATTAAAAGATAAATCTAGTTGCGTGAATAAAAGTAGTAAAACTTTCTTCATTTTAAAGGTTCATCTTTTAGGAAGCATAAAAAATCGGCGTTCCGACGTTTGAAATATATTTTAGAAGCTGTTTGAAAACTCTTTTCTATTCGCTGAAAGCGAAATTTTCGATAGCGTCGGGGTGAGCCTTTGGCTTACCCGACGTGAGTTAGGGAAAGTTTTCCGACGCTGTAAGTGTCGCATTTGTCGCGGTTTAATGGCTCACTTTCAGCGAGCGATAATTTGTTTTCAATCTAACGGCGGGTGTCGTTTCACTTCGTTACACTCTACCCGCCGCT
>JBGTKR010000427.1:0-7159 GCA_041744535.1 Pyrinomonadaceae bacterium | reverse complement strand
TTGTATTCAACTAAGGATTCCACGACTTTGGCAATGCCGAAATCTATGACACGAACCCGCTCGCGTCCCGAATCATTTGTTTGAAGCATAATGTTTTCGGGCTTAATGTCGCGGTGTATAATTCCTTCCCGGTGTGCGAAGGAGAGTGCTTCGGCAGCCTGCGAAATAATTTCCGCTGTTTGAGCAAAACTAACTTGATTGATTTTATTGGTTGAAAAAGCCGAATCTTTTGTCCGGTTACTCATCAAATGACGCAAAGATTTGCCTTCGACATATTCGATTACTATAAAAGGAATTTCATCGGTAGTTTCACCAACGTCAAAGATACCGACAACGCCCGGATGCGAACCCAATTGTGCTAACGCTTCGCTTTCCCTTTTAAACCTTTGAATAATGCCGTCATTATCCAAATTGCTTTCCAACAAAACTTTGACAACTACGGGACGATTTAATTTTGTGTCCGCTGCACGAAAAACAACACCAAAACCGCCTTTGCCCAAAACGGATAGAATCAAATATCGTCCGCCGAGCGTGCGTCCGAGCCAGTTTTCAAAATGTGAATTTCCCTTGGCTTTTTCGTATGTGGCTTCACTGTCAAAATCGGATTCCGATGATTTATGAGTTTCGTTAGGATTCTTATTCTGAGTCAAAGTTTCATCCGAATTATTTTGACGCGAAACTGTTGTGAAATCATCTTCAATCATTCTTTTCTCCCAAAAGGCAAAAGCTTCCTTTTTGGTGATTAAAATATGAGTTTTAGTGAAAATTCATACTATCTTAATTTATTATTAAAGGCAAAACAGATGAATTCTAAAATTATAAAACTTGAATCTACAATAAAAAATCAATTTTATTTGAAATAAAATTGATTTTTAAATAATGTTCTCAAGCTATTCTTATTTCAATTGGATTGTTTGTTGATATTCGGGAACGATCACATTCCAGCCGAATTCTTCGCGTATGTGTTTTGCCATCGCTTTTGCCGATTCCGGTTCGCCGTGAGTTGTAAAAACGGCATTCGGTTTATTCGGCAAACCTTTCAGCCAACGCAAGACCGCCTTCCAATCGGCGTGGGCGGAAAATCCGTCAATCCGCTCGATATGACATTTAACGGGAATCCAACTGTGCATAATTTTTATCTCCTTTTCACCCTCGATAATTCTGCGTCCGCGAGTTCCCGCCGCCTGATAACCGACGAAAATTATTGTGGCATCGGGATCGGGCAGAACATATTTGGCGTGATGCAGAACCCGTCCGCCGGAAAGCATTCCCGAAGCACTGATAATGATTCTCACGCCCTTCATATGATTGACCTTTTTCGATTCGCTGCGGTCATTCGTCGTCGTCATAGATTTGGTGCGAAGCGGATGAGTTTTTCTTGCCAGAATGCTTGCGTATTCTTCATCGTGTTCTTCGTTCCAACGGTTATAAACCTGCGTCGCCTGTTTTGCCATCGGCGAATCAACCACTACCGGAAGCACGGGAATTTTATTTTCCTCTTCGAGTTCGCGTATCAAATAAAGTATTTCCTGTGTTCTCCCGACGGAAAATGCCGGAATCAGAATCGGTGCATTTCTATTTGCGGCTTCATTGATGATTTTTGTCAACTGCACATCCGAATGAACTTCGCTGTGCAGCCTGTCGCCGTAAGTTGATTCGACCATTAAATAATCACATTCCGGCGGCGTTGCCGGGTCTTTTAAGATCGGCTGATCGTAATGACCGAGATCGCCCGAAAATAAAAATTTAACCGATTCTCTATTTTCTCGTGCATTTTCCATTTCCACTAAAACAAGACTCGCTCCCAAAATATGTCCGGCGACATTAAAACTTGCTTTAAAATCTTCGCAAATATCAATCGGTTTCCCGTCATTCGGCACTTGAATAAGTCGGCTCAAAGCCTCTTTTGCATCATCTTCATCATAAAGCGGAAGTGCCGGACTATGCGAAGTCAAACCTTTGCGATTCCGATAATCGGCTTCCTCCTCCTGCAATCTTGCTGAATCGGGCAAAAGGATTTTCATTAAATCGCCCGTTGCACTCGAAGTAAAAACTTTGCCATCAAATCCCAGTTTCACAAGTCGCGGCAAAAATCCCGTGTGGTCAATATGTGCGTGCGTGATAATCACCGCGTCCACACTTTTCGCATCAAAAGGTAATTCCTGCCAATTTCGTTCACGCAATTCCCGCAAACCCTGAAAAAGTCCGCAATCCACCAAAACCTTTTTGCCGTTTGATTCGAGCAAATATTTAGAACCCGTTACAGTTCCCGTTCCGCCGTAAAATGAAATTTTTGCCATATCTTTATATTAATGTGAAAAAGTGAAAAAGTGAAAAAGTCGTTTGTAAAAAACATATCGACAATTTTCACTTTATTGCTTTTCTGAAGTTTTTATTATTTTTAACTTTCCAAATTCTCTTTTATCAAAATCAAATCGCTGTTCACGACTCCCCGAACAATAAAAATTTTATCGCCTTTGTTACTCCACAAAAATGAAAGCAAATTATATTTATTAAATTCCGTTAATTGGGTTTCTTTATTATTTTCCAAAGAAATATTCCACAAATTATCATTTCCGCTGCGTTTGATATAAGTCAGAGATTTATTATCAGACGACCAGGCAAAATTAGGGTCTAAATTAAATTCGATTTTCTTTGAGTTTTCGCTGATTTTATCGCCTCTTAGATCAAATGTGTTTATATTTGAATTAAATTCGGAAGTTTTACTGTCATAAAATAATGATAAATATGCAATTTTTGTTCTGTCGGCTGAAATGCTTGGGGCAATATCAGAAGTTTGGGAATCGGGCATTAAAAGTTCAGCCCGTCCGCCGTCAATCGGCACTTTCATCAATTGCGATCTGCCGCCGTCTTCCCTCTGACGTGCAAAGATAACGGTTTTATTATCATTTGCAAGTTGAATCCCGCCATCCATTGCATTCTGCGGATCGGTCAAACGAACGGAATTGTTTCCATCCGTATTCATTCTCCAAATGCCGAAACTTCCATCTCTGTTTGAACTGAAAACAATATATTTTCCATCGGTTGTAGAATTTGGATTGAGGTTGAATTTATTTTCTGAGGTCAATTGTTTTTCATCATTTCCCTCTTCCGTGATCGAAAAAATATTTATTTCGTTACCTGTTCTTTTTGTAAAAAGAATTTTTCCATCATTCATCTGTGAAACTTTTCTGTAACCGATCAAATTTCTGCTGTCGCCGATTATTTGTTTGGTTTCTTTGGTTTTCGGATTATATGACAAAAGATTTGAAATCTTATCAACTTTTGTTGCGACTATTGTTTTTCCGTCGGATGAAACGCTGACCGAATCATAATCGCTCGTATCGGTTGTAATCTGTTTGATGTCGCCGCTTTCAAACGGCAAATGCCGGATCTGCATATTATCGTCCGTATTTTTTTTTCCGATAAAAATATAACCCGAATTATCATCAAGCAAAGTAAAATTTTGTGCCGCAATCCATCCGTCCTTGTTTAATACGTTAAATTCGTCGGGATTTTCGATCTTTTTATCGGCTGTTCGGACGGAAATAAATTTGACCTTACGGTTGGCAGCTTTGGAATTTTCATAACCGCCGGCATATAATTTTCCGCCGTCATTTGACCAGATCACTTCTGAAAACTGATTAAAACCGACATCCTTTGTTTTAATAAACGGTGTAAGATTTTCTCCTTTTTCATCAATCAGAAAAATCGTATCGCCGCCTTCGGAGGGATTATGGCGAACAAAAGCCAACTGTTTTCCGTCGGGTGAAACAGAAACTCTCGAATCAATATCATAAACCAGTTTTTTGCTCTTGCCTCCCAAAGTGGCTATGCGGAATAAAGTTCCGACTCCGTTTTCTACCTCGACATAAAAGATATATTCACCATCTGAAGAAAACGTCGGTTGTTTGAATTGTTTATTTTTTGAAGGCACAAGTTCAACCGTCCCGCCGTTGGCAATCTGCCGCACGAGCAACTTTGATTTTCCGTTTTCCGCTTCCACAAACGCAGTTAATTTCCCGTCGGGCGACACCGCCGCCAGATGTGAATCGCCGTTATCGGTCAGCCTTGAAACCTGTATAGAACTAAAATCTCTGCCGATTTTCCCAAAAATTGCCGGAAAAAGATACAAACCGCCTAAGCCGATAAACGTGATCAAAGTGATTAAGGCAGTTGATACATATGCTTTATTGAGCGGAACGGAAATTGAGTGAAAGCCTGTTTTTTGAGATTTTGAAAAACCGCTGTTGATCTCATTTTCGTTAGAAACCGTTTGATGAATCAATGTTTTATTTTCGCTTGTATCCTGCTTTAAAAGCATCTCCGTTTGAGAAATATGCAGTTTGTTATGCTCAAGTGTAAGATGTTCAAAATTATGTCGAACATCTTTTAGATCGAGAGCAAAATCCCTGATACTCACATAGCGTTCATCCAAATTTTTATTGAGAGCTTTATTTATTATCCAACGCAGATCTGCGGGTATATCTTCCGATAATTCGGGATTCTCGTGAATTATCGCTGCCAGAGAATCACTGATCGTTTCTCCGTCAAACGGATTTTTTCCCGTCAGCATCTCATTTAAAACCACTCCCAGACTCCAAATATCTGTTCTCACATCTGTTTCTTTTCCACGAGCCTGTTCCGGCGACATATAGCGGACACTTCCCATAACCAATCCGGGTTGAGTTTTGACCATTTGAACGGTGGCGGCTTCCGCTTGAACAATATTTGGCAGAATCGGTTTAGCTAACCCGAAATCCAGAATCTTCACATAACCGTCATTGCGAATCATTATATTTTCGGGTTTTATATCACGATGTATAATATTTGCTTCGTGGGCAACGATAAGGGCATCGGCGATCTGTTCGGCAATTTTTACGGCATCATAAACGGTTAAATCTTTTGCTTCAATTCTTTTTCTCAGAGTTACTCCGTCAATAAATTCAGTTGTGATAAAAACCTTTTTTTTAACTTCCGCAATTTCGTGAATTGTGATGATACCGTGATGGTTTAAGGCAGAAACGGCTTTTGCTTCAAACTTAAATCTTTTAACTCTTTCCAGATCAGAGCAAAATTCAGGCAATAAAACCTTTAAAGCAACTTTCCGGTTAAGCTGTACATCTTCAGCAAGATAGACCTCTCCCATCCCGCCCGAACCTATTTTTTCCAAGATTTTGTAACGCCCGAGTTTATTTTTTGAATTCATAACTACCAAATTCCTCGAATTAAAACCTTATACATTTAACGATCAAACACCTTAAAAAGTTTTATAAATTACAAAAACCGTTCTATTCAGATTTTTATTTAAATTAATATCCTACACAAAAAAAACACCGACAAAGCTGAATTTGTGTCAACTTTATCGGTATTTTTGCAGGGTTATTTTTTAGTTAATTTTGGATTAATTTAAGTATTCTCTCGGGAATCTCAAAACAGAACCGCTTTGGATGACCTTGTCATCCCGTTTTCTGATGATAGCCGAATTAACCAGTTCGATTGCCGTTTCGCCGTCTTTATAAAAAGTAGCCGAACCGAAATTGAGTTTGATTCTATCTGTTTTAGTTTCATTAAAAACAAAAGACTCGGTTTCAAAACTTTTACCGATTCTGTCTATGATATTTTTGGTAATTTTATCGGAAGCCGTGGGTAAAACGACCAAAAATTCATCATTTTGCGAACGGGCAAGAAAATCCATTTTTCGCAGCTGTTTTTTAACCAATTCCGCAGTAAAGGTTAGAATTTTATCTCCGGTCGGATGTCCGTATTTGTTGTTTAATTCCGCAAAACTTTTTATATCTATAGCAAGAATTGTTAAATCTCTATGTTCGGGAGAGCGTTGAGCCTCGGCGATCTGATTTTCCAGAACCATATAAAAAGCACGTTCATTCGGCAGATTTGTCAGAGAATCCGTCAGAGCATTTGTCAGACTCCTTTCAAACATTAAAGAACTGTTTATCAGCGGAGCAACTCTTTCTCCGACGGCTTCGAGTAAAATTTTTCTGTTTTTATCAAAGAAACTGTCTTTAACACTATACAAATTAAGCACGCCGTAAACCTCGACTCCCCGCAGCAGCGGAACGGCAACCGCCGAAGCGAGATTTTCGAGAACTTCCTTCGCCAGATATTTTCTTTCCGTTTCTAATGCTGAATCGGTTTCGATTTCTTTACTTTGAAACGCTTTTCCCGCCAAACCTTCGCTAAAATCCATTTCGATTTGGTCGAAAATTCTGGAATTTATTCCAACGGCATATTTACATTCGAGTTTATTTTGCTCATTTAATAAAAACAAGGCACAAGTGTCATATTCAACCAAACGGCTGATACGGCTCGCTACTAATCGAAACATATCGGCTGATTTTAGTGAAGCTCCGAAAAAATTATTGGCTTCTTCTAAAATCAATAATTTTTCTTCGACATCAGAACTGAAAATACCGGATTCGGATGGATTTTCCCGGTTTGATGCGGGTTGGGAAATTTCTTGTTTGAAAAAACGGTTGATTCCGATTTGAATCAATACATAAAAAGCAATAATCAATAAAAATATAAGCAGCTTAAGTTCAAAATCATAAGCCGAATTAGAAACTGCAAAAGTTATTACCAGAGCCGTTATTGAAAAAATTATTGTGAGCGGATAACCGTTTTTAAATATATTTTGAACCTTTTTTTTCATTTGTTTCGACTTGATTTTCATAGCTGTTTTGGGAATTTATGAGGTGGTTTTGAAATTTTTAAGAAAAATATGAAATTTTTCTTAATTAAGAATAACTTTTTCAAATATTGCAAGTCAATCAAATTCTATAATAAAATCCGTGTTATCAACTTAATTCCCATACTATTTGCAATTTTCTCAAGTAAAAATAATCAAATATTTTACTCTTTAAGCATTTTTTGATTTGACTAACTGGTTTTGGGTATTTATATTGAGCAATGTTCCGAAATTGATTTGGGATATAATTGTAATGTTAGATTGCAAAATCTATCAAACAGTTAAATAGTTTCAGAAATTAAATTTTACTTTGAAGAAGACAGGAGAATAATTAACAATGAAAAAGATTCTATTGCTTACGGCAGTTTTGGTATTTGGTATCATCGGACTCGGTTGTCCGGCAGAACCGGTTACAGACAACACGAATGTTGACAATATGAACACCGAAAA
>JBGTKR010000426.1:0-11500 GCA_041744535.1 Pyrinomonadaceae bacterium | reverse complement strand
ACATAAGCGATCTGCGTTTTCAATCCCGTTCCCTGTGCCTGACATTCCCATTTTATCGCTTCGATAGTTCCTTCGACGGTAGAAAAATCGTGAAGTTTTCCGTTGGCTATATCGTCCAGTTTCTGCTGTAAAACCTCGATTGCACCCGCCCCGATCATTTCGGGATTGCCCTGAAAAATGTCGGTTTTAAATTCCGACCAAGCCGTCCGTGTTCTCGCACCGAGCAAACCGTCAATTTCTCCGACCGGATAGCCCAAACGATGCAGTGCGGTTTGCAGTTCTTCCAATTGTTTCTTGTCCAGTTGATTGATCGGCAGAGGTTTTTTTACCTTTCGCAGTAATTTTAATTTTAGAGCCGGAATATCCGTATCGGGTTTTACGCCGGGCTTTTCTTTTTCAAACTCATCCAGTTTCTGCCGTAGGATTTCAACCGCATCGCTTCCCAGCAAAACCGTTTCGGCTTCGTAAAACTCACACATCAAACGCGATAAACCTTTTCGGGTTTTTACGCCCGCATCGCCGTCAACTTTTCCGACCGGATAATTCAGATAATTAAGGGCTTCCTGCAATTCTTCAACCTGATTTTTTTGCAGCTTTTTAAGTGGCGTAAGTTTTTTGAGCTTCTTTAATTTATCGAGTTTCATTTTTCTGCTCCCGTCCGCAAATCATAAGCAAGGTGCGGAGCGTTTTTATTTTTTCTCGCCAGCATTTTTATATAGCCCAGATGTTTTCCCGCATCTCCTTTGATCGCCTGCAAATACCAATTATATGATTTTCCGATTTCCGCCCATTTTGCCCAGAGTTTCCAGCCGTCCTTCATCGTTTCGTATTTTTCAATATTAACCAAACCCGTTCTCGCCCAATGCTCACGCCACCATTCGGCGGAACGCAGACACCAGTAATCACTCGTCCAGATCGGTTTCAGATGTTCGGGAATTTCGCCGGAAAATTCCTTCGTCATTCCGGGCGAAGCAAAACCGATGATGCCGTCCGGTTTTAAGAATTGAACGATGTAGGGCAGAAAAAGCGTGTCCGTGCCGAAATACTGAATCGCATCAAAAAAAAGGACCGCATCGAAAAATTCAAACGGAAACGGCAAATTTCGGGCTTCCGATCTGATCGGAAAAACCTGCTTTTGTAAACCGAATTTGCAAACACTTTTATAATTTTCCGTCGGGTCATTCCACAAATCTGCCGCCCAGACCTCAACGCCGAATTCCTTTGCCAGAAAGATCGAAGATTTTCCGCCGCCGCAGCCCAAATCCAGAACACGCATTCCGCTTGAAAATTCAATATCACGGCACAGCCATTCGGCAAGCCACAGCGGATTTGCCGCGTAGCAATCTTCGGCTAACCATTTCAAATCGTATTTTGATGAAAGCGGAAATAATTTAACCGTTTCCTTGCCGATTCCGCTCGAACAACCCGTTTTCAGGATGACTTTTTCCATAATGAGCTATTTAAATACTCGATTCTATTCGCTGAAAGCGAAATTTTTGTTAGCGTCAGGTTGAGCCTTTTGGCGATACCTGACGTGCGTTATTAAAATGTTTTCCGACGCTGAAAGTGTCGCATTTATTGCGTTTTAATAGCTCACCTTCAGCGAGCAATTGATTTTTTGTCAACTCACGGCGGTTATCGCCACTGCTCAACCCGCCGCTAACAAATTTATCGCCTTCAGCGATTTTTAGATTTTTTAACAATTTATAATGTTTGCTTTAACAAATTTATTGAATTTCCTTCTAAGCTTTTCACATGGAATACAGAGAAACATCTAATTATAAACAGGTTTTTCACTCGTCCCTTGTCCCTGATAACTTGTCCCTAACTGATTGTTATTTGTGAAAGTATTGTTGGATTTTAAAATCGAGCATATCAAACGGAACATATTCGACCTGACGTTCGGCTTCACGTAATTTTTCAGCCATATTCCCGCCGCCGTGTTTGTTTCTCGTATGAACAATAATAAATGCCGATGGTTGAATACGTTTATTATCCGCCAGCCATTCGGCGACGGCGAAACCCGTGTTGTGAAAATCGTCGTGGTCGTTTGATTCGTAATGATGAGGCAAAAGATCGTGGTCGAGAAAGACCACGTCGAACCTTCCGACTTCCAAAATTCTCTTTGCCTCCTCAACCGTTTCCGCTATTTCAAGCCGGTCTCCCTTAAATCTTTTGATAAACCAACGCTGTCTTCTTTCGTCGTCGTCGAGGACAAAAATTTCCAGCGGCATCCGGTCGGAAGAAAAATCCGCTAAACCGATTTTTATCAAAATACTGCGTAAGATTCCCATAATTTAATAAAGCCTTATAATCAAAGAATTTAATATATCATAGTTGAGTTTGACGAAAAATAAGCGAAAATATTTTTTATCGTTTATGTAAATTTTTTGTTAAATCTTAAGTCCATTGTTTACAAAAACTTCGCCTTTTTTGAGGATAAATCTGCCGAATTTACCGTAAAATTTAATTTGTAATTATTGCCATCAATGCTATACTTCCGAAGTAGTCCACAAGGGTTTTGCACTTTAAAGATCCGACGTTTCATTAAGATTTAACTTAGGTAATTTAACTTTTATATTTACTGAATGTCTCAAGAAAAAGCGACAATTCATCCGTTATTTGCTGTGCCTAATCAGGCGGAGCAAGAATTCGTTGAGGAAGAAGATTTTCAAGAATTTTCCGCCCCGGAGGAAGAATCCGATGTGTGCCGGTTATGCTTCGGTTCGGGGATGGAAGTCGTTCCGGGCAAGGGAGCGAGAACCTGCGAGTGCCGCAAACAAAATTCGCATACGAAACTTCTTAAAACGACACGGATTCCGAAACGCTATGAGAATTGCCATTTTCACAATTATAAATTCTTAAATCCTTCGCAGGAACGTGCGTTTCGTTTTGCGTCGCGGCTGGCGATGGAATATCCCGCAATTGACCGCGGTCTGCTGCTTATGGGGACGGTCGGAGTCGGTAAAACTCATCTGGCGGTTTCGATCCTGAAGGGTTTGACCGAACGCGGATTTTCTTGTCTTTTTTATGAGTTCGGCGGATTGCTTAAAGAAATTCAAAATTCATACAATTATGTTTCGCAAACTTCGGAGTTAGGAGTTCTCTCGCCTGTTTTCGACGCGGAAGTTCTTGTCCTGGACGAGATCGGTGCTTCAAAACCGACCGAATGGGTGCGGGACACGATGGCACATATTATCAACACCCGCTACAACGATAAAAAATTGACGATCTTTACGACCAACTATCTCGACAATGTTTCAAACAACCGCGAAGAAACCTTAGAAGACCGAATCGGCACACGCCTGCGTTCCAGACTTTTTGAAATGAGCCGAACGGTGATGCTGAACGGCGAGGATTTCCGCCGGACTTTCGACCAGGTTACACAGATGAAGAAACGTCCCTGAATTTTAATCAATTTACACAAAAAAAATATAGGTTTTTAAAGGCAGAAAAAAATATAGGTTTTTAAAGGCAGAAACCCGAATGTAAATGAGGGTGTTGTTTGATAATAAACTTGTTTATATTTTAACAGCACCCTTCATAACTGTCGGGTTTCCGCCTTTTTTTACGCAGCTTTTTGTTTCGTCAATCCTGATTTTTCCAACTTTGAGTAAATTCTGTATCCCAAAAGCCACGCCAAAATCAATGCGAACAAGATCGGATAAAAATAATCCGATTTTTGAATCCAGTAAAAATGGATTACACCGAGAATCGCCGTCGGATAGATCAGCCAATGAAGTTTCTGCCAATTCTTCCCGCCGAGGCGTTTTATCATCGCGTTGGTCGAAGTTACCGCCAAAGGAATCATTAAAACAAGTGCGAGCATTCCGACGGCGATAAACGGACGCTCCCAGATGTCGCCGAGAATCGCCGAAATATCCAGACTTTTATCAAAAATGCTGTAAGTCGCCAGATGCACCACACCGTAAAAAAATGCGTAAAGCCCAAGCATTCGGCGAAATTTTATTAATTGATTCCAACCCGAAATTTTGCGAAGTGGTGTGATGAGCAAAGTTATAAACAGAAAAACGAGCGTCAAAACTCCGGTCGTCCGCAGAAAAAACTCCACCGGATTTGCACCGAGCCGTTTGAAATACCAATCCCACAAAAGAAATCCGAGCGGAATCAGAGCATTTATAAAAAGCAGAATTTTATTAAATTTCGTGTCGTTCATATGTTGTTAGGTGAGAGGTGAGAGGTGAGAGGTGAGAAATGAGAAGTTAAAACATATTTCTCACCTCTCACCTCTCACTTCTAAAAACTTGTTTTTAAATCCATTCCTTCATAAAGTTTTGCGACTTCATCGCCGTAGCCGTTGAACATTAAAGTTTCCCGCCGTCCGAGTTCGCCGATGCGTCTTTCGCTGGCTTGCGACCAACGCGGATGGTCAACCTGCGGATTGACGTTTGAATAAAATCCGTATTCGTTCGGGGCGGCGATGTTCCAGGTTGTCGGCGGTTCTTTTTCCGTGAGGACGATGCGGACGATTGATTTGATGCTTTTGAAGCCGTATTTCCAAGGCACGACCAACCTGATCGGCGAACCGTTCTGATTCGGCAGAACCTTTCCGTAAAGCCCCGTCGCCAGAATCGTTAAAGGATGCAAGGCTTCATCGAGCCGCAATCCTTCGACATACGGAAAAGGAATTCCGGCAAAAAGCGACGACTGCATTCTGTTACCACCTTCCGGCAATTTCACATTCCCGCCCTTCGGATTCGAGCCGTCGTAATATGTTTGAAACGCCACATACTTTGCTTTGCCGAGAGGTTCGACCTTTTCGAGCAATGTTTTGAGCGGAAAACCGACCCAAGGGATGACCATTGACCAGCCTTCGACGCATCGGAAGCGGTAAATTCTTTCTTCCTGCCCGAACTTTAAAAGTTCTTCGATGCCGAAAACCTTCGGCTTTTGCACCAAACCTTCAACCGAAACCGTCCACGGTTCAGTAACAAAATCTTCCGCCGCACTCGCCACTCCCGTTTTGCTGGTCGAAAACTCATAATAATTATTGTAGTTCGTAATGTCCTGAAATTCGGTCAACTCGTCTTTTAAGCCGGACGGTTTTGATTCGATGATATTGTCAATGTTTTCCGTAATAACTTCCTTCGGCGGCGGCGGATTCAGGAAACGATAAGTTAATCCGGTGGCGGCGGTTGTTCCCGCCAGCAAACCCGCACGTATAAAATTCCGCCGGTTCAGATATGTTTTCTCGTCGGTTATTTCGCTTGATCTTATTTTTTTCGATTCGCTCATTTGTTTTGTGATATTATTATATCAGTTTATTATCTACGAAATTTTAATGAATTCAGATTCGACCTGTTATTTAAATACGATGCAAGTGGTGATTTATTCCGCTTTGTTATCTTATGATTTTACCAATATTTAATTGTTTAAGCGTTTCAAAACTTTCATTTTAATTAATTTTGTTGAATAATTGTTAAACGGATATGTTGACACAGGGAGAAACTTTACGAGGCAGATATAAGATCATACGCCGCTTAGGGCAAGGCGGAATGGGTGCGGTTTATGAAGCACATGATAATGTTTTTGACACATCGGTTGCATTAAAAGAGGTTATCCTCGATCTGTCTTCAACGCATAACACACAGGCTCAGGAAATGGCTCAACACGCATTTGAACGCGAAGCCAAACTCCTGGCAAAAATAAACCACGAAACGATTCCGCACGTTAAGGATTATTTTACCGAAGAAGACGGTCAGTTTCTCGTGATGGAACTCGTGGACGGCGATGATCTGGCGAAACTTCTTCAGGACAGAGGAAGTGCTTTTGATGTTAAAACGCTCGTCGGCTGGACGGATCAGCTGCTCGAAGCTCTCGATTATCTGCATACGCAAAACCCGCCGATCATACACCGCGATATAAAGCCGCAAAACCTGAAATTAACCACCCGCAAAAAGATCAAACTGCTCGATTTCGGAATTGCCAAAGGCACGGAATCAATGGCGGCGAACACGATTGCCAACGCGACCTTTGTTGCCGCAACGCTTAATTATTCGCCGATAGAACAGATGCTGCGTGTCCTTGACCCGACGTTTCTTGCCGTTATCACGCATAAATACGCTGACGAGATCGGACAGATTCTGGAACAAAATGCCGATGTTACCAGCGATCTTTATGCTCTGGGAGCGACGCTTTATCATCTGGCAACAAATATTTCTCCCGTTGAAGCCGTCAAAAGAAGCATAGACACCTGGGACGGAAAACCCGATCCGCTGGAAAATCCTTCAAAATTAAATTCCGAGATGCCGGCTGAATTTTCACGTTTTTTGCTTAAATCAATGGAAATAAACCGCGAAAAACGATATGCTTCGGCGGCGGAAATGCGTGAAGCACTGCATCAGATGGAAAACTTCGGAACAAAACCTTCGATGATCCCGACGGTTGCATTTAAAGCGGATGATTATAAAACGCAGGATGAATCGGCGAATTTGGAAAAAATGGCGGCGAAAACATTTGTTTTGGAAAACGCTCCAAATACAGGCGGCTCACCAACAGGCAAAACGGATGCTTCCAATGCAACGGTTGAATTTCCTCCCGATTCAAATCCGTCTGCCGAAATTATTACCGAAGTTGCACCTCCACAGCGTTCAACACCGCAGCCGCATCCTTCGACGGGACAGCAGTTTAACCCGCAGGTCGTTTCATTGAGTTCATCAGGAAATACTTCCGGTCAAATCCAGCAGCCGACACATCCGGCAAAGAAAAAAAGCGGTCTTAAATTTTTATTGCTGATACCCGTTTTCGGTTTGCTTTTACTTTTATTCGGCGGAGCGGCGGGAGCATTTTATTATTTTAATTATGTTGCGGCTGATGACAAACCCGTTGCGAACACGAATCAAAACACGCAAATAGCGGACGAGGATAAACCGATTGAAAATGATAATAATTCAATCGAATCGGGCGATATTTTCGGCGGAAATTCCGAAACTCAGGAGGATGTTCCGGCGACTGATACGACGGCAGCGACCGAAAGCAGCAAACCTGCAAAAAACGACGGCAAAAAACCGACGACGGCAAGACCGACTCCGGCACGCCAAGCGACACCGAAACCGGTGGTCAAAGCAACACCGCGGAAAACGCCCGTAACAAAACCGCCGACTACGCAACCGACTCTGCGTAAAACACCCGTTCCGCAGAAAAAGCCGAAAAATACGAATTGCATCTATACGGATGATTGTTGATTTGCGGTCAACTTAAAAGCGGAATTTTTAATCATAGTGTTGGCAAAAGTTGTTTTTTAAACCGTCAAATAGTCAGTTAGTTTTTCTAACAAATTAGAATTTATTTTAAAAGGAGTTAGATCATCCGTGAAATTTCGACCTAATCTATTAAGATCAATCTTTAGTTTAACCTGTGTTTTGGTTTTAACCTTGTCATTTTCTCTGCAAACCGCTTATGCCCAAAATGATCCCTTGACTTTGGCACAGGTGCTGACCGGCTTGCAGTCAAAAAGCAGCGGGTTTTCTTTGGACCAGAAAAATTCGATCATTACCAAGGACATTTTAAATCGCGGTATCACATTCCGCGTTTCGGCAGAGATCGAGAGCGAATTAAAGAGAGCGGGAGCAAGTTCGGTATTGATTGATGCCGTCCGCAGTAAATCTTCGAGAACCGCCCCAACCCGAATTACGAATCCGAATGCTCCGCCGATTGTCGAATTCGATAATACATGGGTAGATTATAATGTCGTTGAAGAAGGCAAAAAAGGTATGCGTGTGCATACGAAATTTACGCTGCGGAACTTAAAGGACATTCCCCTTCAGTTGACCGTGCGTCTGCAAAAAGACGATGGTGATACTCTTACATCGAGCGATTCCGCTTATCGAAACAAAGGCGGACAATTGGCGGTTTTTCGTCCGATCAAAGCCGGTTATGTCAATGCCGTGTATCAGGATTACGCTGTTTTTATTCCGTATAGTGCATTCAAACTCGCTCCGGGCAAATATAATCTGCAGCTCGATGCCGACATAATCTATCCCGACGGCGAATTGTTAAAACACCTGACGCTTTATCCTTTCACGTTCACCCAAGCGGCAACTACACAAACACCGCCGCCTTCCAATAATGGTTTAAAACCTAATGTTCGATTGGAGAAAATGTGGATTGATTATAACGTAACGCAGGGCGGACAAACGGGAATGCTCGTGCATACGAAAATTACCGTTTTTAATCTGCTGAATGAAAATGTCGTCTTAGCTCTTTTTATCGAAAAAGCCGACGGATCAAATGTTTACGCCAAACGAAACAGCACTAATCGTGCTAAAGACGGTAATCTGACTTTTTTCAAAGATCTCAAACCGCAATACGAACCCGCTTTGTTTAACGATCTTCAGGTATTTGTTCCATACAGCGAAATCGTTCTCGAACCGGGAATGCACAATCTGAAAATTCACGCCGATATAGTCAAACCGGGAACCGATATGAATCTTCATATAGATTATTATCCATTCACCTTCCGTTCCGGCTCAAACGGCAATTATTACTAAAAAAATCATTTACAAAATTCCTTCTTTGCTATATTTTAGATACATATTTTGCAGAGAAGGAGTTTTTTAATGTATTTTTCACGCCCCGTTTCGACGACGCTCATTTTAATAACTTTTTTGTCACTCACGGCATTTGCTCAAACTGCTCCGACCGAATCGAATACGGAAAAAAATGAAGCGAGAGAAAAGCTCGAAACTCAGGCTTATAAACTGCTTGATGAAGCAATCGGCGAAGGTCAGGCATTAAAACTCTGGGAAAATCGTGCCTTGGCTTTTGCGATTGCCGGGGATTTATATTGGAAAAAAGATCAGAAACGTGCGAGAGGGTATTTCAGAAGTTCGGCGGACGAATTGATTCAGAGCGAGATTCAGCCGAAGGAAAAATCCGACGATCTTTTTGCCGAATACAATTTCTGGCGGCAGCGTTCTCCGCGTTCCGTGATTATGCTGATGATCGCCAAAAATGATGCGGACTTGGCTTTGGAGTTACTTAAAAAAACCCGTCCCGCCGATATACAAGCGGCAATAGATGCAAAAAATCTGCCGCCAAACAAAAACGTCAAGAAAAACGCAGCCGATATGCTGAACGAGCAAAAAAATACATTTCTTGTTCAGCAGGAATTAAATCTCGAACAGCAATTCGCCATCAAAGCCGCCGAACAAGACACCGAAAAAGCCGCGAAGATCATCCGCGAAAGTCTTGATAAAGGCGTTTCGATGTCGGCAATAAATCTGATTCCGAAGATCAGCGAAAAAAATGAAGACTTGGGCAAAGAACTGCTCGGCGAAGTCGTCGGCAAACTTATTGACAGCTCATTTGCAGGAAATCCAAGCACCGAATTATTTGCCGCTCAATATCTTTTAACTCAATCCGCCCGCCCGCAAACTAATACGAATAATGATCAACCCAAACAAATCAAAGTTTCCGACAACGATCTGCGGGCAATCGCCGAAAAAGTTGCCGATTACTATTTGAAATCCACAAACTATCAAACATTTTTCAGCCTTTCGCAGATTATGCCCGATCTGGAAAAATATGCTCCTTCAAAAATTGCCGCATTAAAACAAAAACAACAGGAAATAAACAAGGTGATCCCCGAAGATGCAAGAGGTTTTCAGGAAGCATTCAAGACTTTAGGCGATCCCGATGCGACCAGCGAAACTTTAATTTCGGAAGCAAAAAAATATCCGAGTTGGCAAAAACAGCAGTTTTATAATACGGCGGTTGATAAAGCCGTTACCGCCGGAGATTCCGAAAAAATTCGCGGACTTTTACGGCGTGAAGCCGACAGCAAACAACGCGACGACGCACTCGAATATCTCGATTCAAAATTAACATCTAAAGCCATCAAAGACGGCAAACTCGAAGATGCAAAATTGTTGATAAACAAATCCGAATCACAAAGTTCAAAAATAAAAATGATGGTTGATCTGGCAATTGGTTTTGAGAAAACAAACACCGAGAACGGACATAAAAATGCCGTCAGCTTGCTCGATGACGCGAGCGAAATGATCAATCAAATCCCCGAAAGCCGCGAGGAAGTCAACGACATTATAAAAGTTGCGGTCGGACTTGCAATAATCAACCCGGACAAAGCGTTTCCGTATTTAACGAATCTAATCTATATGTCCAACGACCTGCTGACCGCTTACGCCCTGATCGCCAAATATAACAAACGCAGCGGCGATTTCCGCGACGGCGAAATAATTTTTACGCAGTTCGTCGGCGTAACCTTTGCCGGAACGGGCGAAGCACTCGGCAAACTAGCCGCCTACGATTTCGGCAAAACCGCAAATCTGACCGAACAATTCCAACGCTCCGACATAAAAACACTGGCAAAATTCCTCCTCGTCCAAAGCATAATCAACGGCGATGTCGGCTTGGAAGGAAACAGACCGAATAATGTAATTTTTGGAAGTTTTTAAGAAATTTGATTTATATTTAATAACTTCCCGCTACAATATTCGATTTTATCCCGCTGGCTTCTTGAGCAATTTTCACACCGACCGAAGCACCGATTCTGGTTGCTCCGGCTTCAAACATTTTACGGGCATCGTCAATTCCCTTCACACCGCCTGATGCTTTTACGCCGAGTGCTTTGCCAACCGTCCGTCGCATTAAATTTACATCATCAACCGTCGCACCGCCTTTTGCAAAACCAGTCGAAGTTTTGACAAAATCCGCACCCGCATTTTTTGAAGCCAAACACGCCCGAACCTTTTCTTCGTCGGTTAAAAGTGCCGTTTCGATGATAACTTTGCATAAAATCCCGTTTTCGTGAGCCGCTTCCGCAACCGCTTTTATGTCGTCTTCAACCGCACAATCATCACCCGATTTCAAAGCCCCGATATTTATAACCATATCAACTTCGCCTGCACCGTTAAAAATTGCACGTCGAGTTTCATAAGCCTTGACATCCGAAAGTGTCGCTCCAAGCGGAAAACCGATAACCGTGCAAACGGGAACATTACTTCCCTCTAAAAATTCGCTCGCTTTTTTTACCCAAACCGGATTTACACAAACCGATGCAAAGCCAAATTCCGCCGCTTCATCGCAAAGTTTTTTAATATCATTTTCCGACGCTTCCGGCTTCAAAAGCGTGTGGTCAATCAGCGAAGCCCAATCCTTTGCCGTCGAAGTTTCACCCAAAACGATTCCAATTCTCGACGCTCCCGCGTCAACAATACGTTTGACATCCGCCCGGCAAAACGTCGGACAATAATCATCGTCAATTTTCGACAACACTAAATCCGTAATTTGCTCAACAAGTTGTTCGTAATTTCCGTTATTCATAAGTAAAAAGTCCCGTGTCCTGAGTTCAAAGTCCAAAGCTTATAAATCTCAACAGACTTTGGACTTTGGACTTTGGACTAGACCAATTCCCATTCTTTCAAAATATCTATCAAATTCGGCAATTCTTCCTGCCACAGCCAATTGGTTTTTATCCATAAACCTTCGATAACACGGCTTTCAAATTTTCCTTTTTCCG
>JBGTKR010000425.1:0-1872 GCA_041744535.1 Pyrinomonadaceae bacterium | reverse complement strand
TCACGCGAAAGACCTCGAAATCACAACCCGCGTTACGGGTTCGTTCACCAAAGCAAAGGCGAAAGAAACGCTTTACTATGTCGGCGGTTGCGACGACGGCGACGGGTTTAAGGCAATTTCTAATTGTTCGCACGCTTCATCTTGGAACGCGGGTTGGATCGCAATTTATGACGGCAAAAAACCGATCAGAAAGATCGAAGCGGCACTCGGCTACACAGTTCGATTTGTAACCGATGTCAACGGCGACGGCAAAGAAGAAATTCTGTCTTTGAGCGGATATTCGGGAATGGGCGAAACTACAATCAGCGGACAATTAGGACAAATCACGAATGCAGGTTATGAGAAGATATTTCCTTTAGACGATAAATTTTATTTCGGCTCTTTGGAACGAATGGCTTTTAAGGACGAAAGCGACGAAGTAGAAAATTGTTTATCTCTTGCCGCAGTCGTCAGCTACACACCAACGACAAACGGTAAGTTTCCTGCCTTTACGGAAGAATATTTTAAAAGTGAGGAATGTAATCCAAAATGGACAAAGATCACCAAAAAAGAGTTTGATGCCGATCAATAATTTTCTGTTGCAGGGATTTAAAATTCATAGATCACCTACTTATTCAATAAAAAAAGCAACACAGGATGGTGAAGGAATTGCTCCGATTACTGTAAAAAATGCTGACAAGGAACTTGGAACAATCTGATTAAGCAAACCGACAACTAATTTATTCTCACTAATTCGTAAAAGAAAAGCGAAAAGACGATCTAACAAATTGTCCTTTTCCTTTTCTCTTTTTTTTCGTTTAATATAGATGAAAATAATGAAAACCGTTACTTTATACCGCCCTGTCGGCAAAAATGAATTAGTGTTGATTGAAGAAAATGATTTCACAGCATTTCCGCCTCGCTTATCCGAACAATCAATATTTTATCCCGTTAAAAACGAAGAATATGCTACACAAATCGCCCGCGATTGGAACGGAAAACACAATCCCGATAAACTCGGCTACGTCTGCAAACTTGAATTCCGAAATAACTTTCGGGAAAATTATGAAACAAAAATAGTCGGCGGCAAAGCTCACGAAGAATACTGGATTCAGGCGGAAGATTTGGAAGAATTTAATCGAAATATGTTTGGTGAAATTGAAGTTATTAAAGAATTCGCAGGAAATAAATGACAAAAGAAGAACTCACTTACAACTGGAATAAAAGTTTTAACAATTTTCTTCCAATTGCTTATGAACTCAAAAATAAATTCAATGAGAGTTGGTTTAGAATCCACACTTTGCCGGATTCAAAACGCTATCCCGAAAATGAAAGTGAATATGCAGAGATTCTCAAAAGACATAATTTAATTTTGTCAGATTTATTTGAAGAAAATCATTCTTTAATAGTGGTATCAATGGGTGGAAACTCATATAAAGAATCAATTTCGCAAAATGAAGTAATGAAAAATTTAGGTTTTCAGAAAAACTTTTGGATGAGCATTAATGTTTCAGATGAAAATGACGAAGAAAGTTATTTTTGGAATATGTCTTATGATGAAATAAATTTCAGCGGTAATTCTTTTGATAATTTGCTTCGACTCATTGCCGATGAAGAAATTTTGGATGTTATGTTTTTTTCAATTGAGAGAAATATCGTTTATCATCCTTATGATGGCGGAGCAGATATTATTTTGGTGAATTCTAAATTAAGAGATAAATACAAAGAGAAATATAAAGACTGGTTACCTAATTCTACTTTGTCGGATTAAAATATGCATTGTAATCTTTGATAGTAATGAACTTAACTTGATTTAACCCGCGAAGCGGGTGTCAGCATAAAGCCTCGTGCGTCAGCACGAGGTTCTCAAAATCAAGAACAAATAGCCCGTGA
>JBGTKR010000424.1:0-6655 GCA_041744535.1 Pyrinomonadaceae bacterium | reverse complement strand
GGCGGGTGTCGTTTCACTTCGTTACACTCTACCCGCCCCGCTAGCAAATTTATCGCTTTCAGCGATTATTTAGAGTTTGAACACAGTTTCTAAGGAAATTTCTCAATTATCAATTTTCCTTCTCCTTTTTTACACAACTTGATATTAAATCTTGAATCTTGAATCTTATTCCAAATCCAAAGGAATTCGATCCGACAAAATATTGCGGCTCATAATCGTGCCTGCCCAGATCAAAAGCGAAACGCTCGCAACCGCCCATCCTAAATTTATGATCAGATTTTCTTCCAATAATATGCCGACGATGATCCACGGCAATCCCAAAAGTGCGATTTTCAGGGAAGTTTTTTTCCCGCGTTCGAGGCTTTCCAGCAGATTTACACGGCTGACTTCCATATCCATATATTCATCATCGCTGTTTAACCGCGTAAAATAATCGGTTTCGTTTTGCGTCCAGCGTCTTAATGCGGGTGTTTCGGCGAGACGGTTGGCGGTGGCAAAATTATGTATGACGTGGGCGATCTTGCCTTCGCGTAAGGAAATTTCCGCCATTCCGCGGACGGAACGAAAACTTTCCCCGGCAGCATCGAGTGTTTTTTGAAATACTTTTTTAGCTCTGTCCCATTCGCCGTATTGAAAATAACTTTCGCCCAGACGTGCCAGAAGTTCCTTGTCGTTTTCACCGCGTTTTTCGGCAAGTCGTAATGCGGCGAGTGCTTTTCTTTCGAGTTTGCCGTTTTTTTCCGCACCGGCAAACGAATGCAGACAGCGGGCGAATTCAAACAGAAGCCAAGCGTCCTTCGGATTTAAAAACAATGCCCTTCGGAAAACTTCCAACGCCTGCAAAAGATTTCCCGATAGCCGCAGTTCATTGGCAAGCCGCCGCAGATATTCGGCTTTTTCCAGTTCGCCGTCTTCAAAAACGGGCGGAATTTTTCTTGCTTTTTTCTTTAGTTTCGGATGCTCGAATTCGTTTAATGATTCTTCCAAAACTTCCGTCGAAGGAATTTTTGCAAACTCAGCTTTCATAAAGGTTTCCTTCGGTTCGCTTAAATAATCACGCAGTTCGATGGAGCGGTTATCGAGCAGGTTTTCCGATAGAAGCGGAAATAATTTCAAGACCATCCGCCGGTAATCTTCACCGCCCGAAGCGATCACGAAACTCAAATCCTTCCCGCGAACCGAAGTTCGGTAACGGTAAAAAACATTCCCGCCGCGTTTCAAAGCCCGTTGAGCCTGAGTTTCTATCTGCTCGACTTCGTCCAGTTTTAAGCGGTATTTTGCATTGTTAAACCAAGCCCAGATTCGCGGAACTAAACCCGTTCGGGTTAGTTGTTTTCCGTCAAAGGAAATCTTGTCCGTCCAAATTGCAAGCGGAATTAAAACCCAACTCGAAATAAACAAAAATGCCGCCGCCGGATCGTATTCAAGGTAAATAAAAAGTCCGGTAAAAAATGTCGCCAGAAAAAGTGCGATAAAATAACTGTTCGGTGAAACGCGGATTTTAATGGATTTATCGGTAAGTTCCGCAATTATGGATCTCTCCCGTGCGGAAATTTCCGTGGATTTGGTTTGTGCAATTTCGCTCATAGCTCTAAAAAATGATTCTTTTATTTCGATTTGTTAAATAGAAATACTTAATGATCGCAAATTTTTTAAGTTTTTAAAAATAAAATGAGAGCAAGATGCCCTCATTTTGAATTTCAAAATCAAATAAAACTAAAATCCCGAAGGCAAACCCATCGGCGGAGTTGTTTCCGGTTCTTTAATTTCTTTGGCTCTTTCGGGAGCGATCTCTTCCAGTTTATCTTTGGCTTCTCTCGCCGTTTGCGACAAGGGAACGGGGTTTCCTTCCGCGTCTTTTGCCTCGCTTGCATTTTTAGCGACGGCAAAATAAAGATCGGCGGCTTCCTTGGTTTTATTTTGCTTTTGATAAATTTTTGCCAATTCAAGTCTGATCGTGTCTTTGGCGACAACAGTATCGTCATTTTTCAAAAGTTCTTGATAAAGTTTTGCCGCTTCGTCCGGTTTTCCTTCGTCGGTTTTCGCCTGTGCCAGAGCAAATTTCGACATCGCACCGACCTCGCCACTGTTGGATGTCAGGGCTTCAAGTTCCTTGATTCCCGTCGGACGGTCAACTTTCAGGCGGGTTACGGCGATAAAATATCTGGCTTTTTCGGCGTAATCTCCGCTGTAATTATCGGCAACCGCCTGAAATTCCTTGATCGCTGCCGCCGCCCGTTCTTTTTCGGTCTTAAAGGCTTTTCCCGTAAATGTGGCGGGAACGGGCGAATCCGTCACGATTGCCTGCGAAGTTTTGATGGCATCGCCTAAAGCCGCTTGTGCCTTATCGTTGGAACGCTGATTCCACATATAGAAAATACCGATTACGATTGCCAGAACGCCTAAAGCCGCGATTGCGTAAAGGATATTTTTTCCTTTGCCTTGAAATTTATCGCCGAAATCCTCTATTTTTTCACCGACGCTTTTCTGAAATTCATCCTTAAATTGAATTTTATCCTTTTCTTCCTGTGTCAACGGAACTTCCGTCGCCTTTGGAATCATTCTTTTTTTGCGTTTTTTCTTCGTTATTGCCATTTGTCTTGTTATTATTGCAATTAATACTTTTTAATTCGTTGTATAATTAGAAATTGATATTTTTAGTAAAGAAGTCAATTTATCGTAAAATGAAGGTTTGAGCAAGCGGGTAAGTGGTAAACGTAAGTGGTGAGTGGTGAGTGAAAATCTTTTTTTAATTATTTTCACTTTTTCGGGAACAAAATAAAATTAACGGTGTCTAAGGTAATAGTTCGCGGGATTTGTGAATGGAAAAACAAATTACTTGGGATACCGGGATGAGGGAAAAGGGCAGAGGATGGTCTTCAGCAAAGCAATCGCGTTTGACGAAGAAAAAATTAGAGAAGTCGCATTGGCGACGGGAAATAATTCTGCCGAATCCGAGTTCATTGAGAAATTAAAAGCAGGCGACGCACAGGCTTTTGACACCTTCGTTCAGCGTTATACTTCCGATATTTACGGGCTTTTATACCGAATCACGGAAGACACGGAAGAAGCCGCCGACCTGACGCAGGAAACTTTTATCAAAGCATTCAAGGCGATGAAGAAATTTCGCGGCGACGCGGAATTAAAGACTTGGCTTTTTCGGATTGCGATAAATCAATCGAAAAACCGTTTTCGCTGGTGGAAACGCCGGAAACGCGAAAAAACGGTTTCTCTTGATGCTCCGGTTGGCAGCAGCGAAACGCCTCTGAGCGAAACTATTCGGACGGATTTTGCCAACCCGGAAGAAAAAACTCTGCAAAACGAGCGTGAGAAGTTTTTGACAAAAGTCTTGCAGGAATTGCCCGATATATTTCGTGAAGCCGTAGTTTTATGCGATATAGAAGGTTTGAGTTATGAAGAAATTTCAACGGTTCTCGAAATAAATCTCGGAACGGTAAAATCCCGAATCGCCCGCGGACGTGAAGAATTAAGAAGGAAATTGAAAGATTTTTGAAAACTAAAGTAAATAATTGACTCGCCCCGGTTTTAACTTTTGAAATTAATTAAAATCCAAAATCGGTGCCAAACGATAAACGATGGGTCAAAAGGGATGCGAAAAATCTAAAGGTGAGTTTCAAATCTTGTGTAAAAAGAGTTTTTGCGGTTATTTGAAAATAGACCAGCAAACATCTATCAAAAGATGACGCGAAAATGATTTTTACCTGAAATTTAACGATAGAAAATAAGCGTTGTTTTCTTGCAATTTTGTAAAGAAAACAGCCGGGGTCAGTGAGTTATTTACTCTTTTTTTAGAAAAATGAAATGTGAAGAATTACAATTTAATCTGCCGCTTTATATTGACGATATTTTGTCGGACAATGAACGTGCGTTGCTCGAAGGGCATCTGCCGCGTTGTCCGCTCTGCCGTCAGAAATTAACGGAATACCGCGAACTGCGAAACGATCTGCGGATGATGCCGCGTCCGTCTGTTCCGGCGGATTTACTGCAAAATATCAGGAGTGCCGTTTCAGTCGAAACTAAATATTCGCAACCGATGTTTTCGCCTTTATTTACCGAAAGTTTTGCCGACAGAGTCCGCCAATTCATAATGCCTTACAGCGTAGCGACGTTTGCATCGCTGGTCATCGGCGTTTCGCTTTTTTTCCTGATCGGTTCGCCGGAATCGAATCCTTTGGAAGTCGCAATGACGGAAAAATCCCGAACATCTACGGTTTTGACGGCAAATTCAAATATCGGAAATGAGGAGTTTAGTTTAGATTCGGATGATTTTCCAAAAATAACTTTGACAAATACGCCGCCGAGCATAAATCCGACGGGAGCTTTGGTGGCTCTGACAAAATCCTTTGTTCGCGGAAAAATGAAGGATGAGGAAGTCGTTATCGTCGCGGACGTTTTCAGCAACGGACTCGCCAGAGTTTCGGAAGTCGTCGAACCGCCGAAGGATGAACAAACGATGCTGGAAATCCAAAAAGCACTCGAAACCGATCCCGAAGATGCTTCATTTTTGCCTGCAAAAGCTGATAACCGCTCGAACAAAGTAACATTTATTTTCAAAATTCAGCGGGTTGATGTTAATTATAAAGCACCTTCTAAAAAACGAAATAAATAGATTTTTTAACAAATATCCTCACCTCGAATTTTCCCGCCGTTTGCAACTTACCACTCAAAATTGATATAGCTTGTCTTATAAGTAATTTATCAAGGGGAAGAAATATCAAAACAATTTATGAGTGAGAACAATACTTTTCAAGCCAGTTTTCAAAACATTCTAGAAGACGTGGAAAAAACCGCTTCAAACTTTTTTGAAGGCGTAACGGAAGCCTTTCTCGGCGAAGCGGAAACTTTGCGGGACGGAACTGAGTTTGATCCGGTGGATTTGCCGCGTGATCTGGCGGCACACCGGAATTCGCAGACGGAATGGTGGTATTACACCGGACACGCCGAAACCGCTGCCGGAAGACGCTTCGGTTTTGAACTCGTTTTTTTTAAACGCCGCACAGATTTGGATAAGTTTTCGCTCGTGCCTTTACGGGTTTTCGGCAATCCGATCTATTTTGCACATTTTGCAATCACGGATTATCAAAACAAGGATTTTCGCTATTCGCACCGCAAAAGTTCAAACGGTTTGTTGGATTATCCGGCATCGGCGAGCGAAACACATTTTCATTTAAGATTCGGCGATTGGTCTTTGCGTGAATCAGGCGGAAATCATATTTTGCGGGCTTCGATTGGCAAAGACGTTACGTTTGAAGCGACTTTAAAACCGAAAAAGAAACCGATCTTAAACGGCAAAAATAAAGACGGCGTTTCCTTCAAAGACAAAGGTGAAGCGTCGAGATATTTTTCATATACGCGGATGGAGATGGACGGCGATATTATTTGGAATGGCGAAACGGAACACTTTACGGGTTCGTCGTGGATGGACAGGGAATTCGGCACTTGGACACCGACCGAAAATCAAAAAGGCTGGGATTGGTTTTCAATTCAATTAGACGATGAAACCGAATTGATGTGTTATCAGCTACGCAATGCGACCAACGGAATTTCGGATTATTCGAGCGGTGTTTTTATCGAGAAAAACGGCGAATACACGCCGCTTGAACATAAGGAGTTTTCAATCGAACCGACGGGTTTTTGGAAAAGTCCGCGAACAAAAGCGACTTATCCGAGTAATTGGAATATAAAAGTTCCGAAATTCGATCTGGATTTAACTATTACGCCGATAATTCAGGATCAGGAACTCGACACACGCGGCACGACGATGATTATTTATTGGGAAGGAGCGTGCGAAGTTCAGGGAAAATCAGGTGAAAAAGATGTAAAGGGAAACGCTTACGTCGAACTCGTCGGCTATGACCGTTCACACGAAAGCCCGAATCTTGCATACTTTTTAATGGGAAGCGAATTTTCGTTTCCGTCGAAATCCTTCTTTTAACAGAGACTGGAACGCAATCGGCTCGATTGCGTTCCAGTCAACAGGTTGGATATTTTTATCATTTAACCTTTTACTTTATTATTCTTGACACTTCACCTGCCTCAAAATAGACTTGGACTAATTTAATTTCGTCTGTGTTTTAATCGTGAATTTACCTATCTATTTAACTTTGATACGAATCTTTTTAGTCCCGCTTCTTGTGGTGGTTCTGCTCACGCCTTTTTCCGAACATTGGCTCGGAATCAACAGTTATCCGCTTGCAATAGTGATTTTTTTAGCGGCTTCTTTAACCGATATTTTAGACGGACATCTCGCCCGCCGCCGTAAACAGGTTTCAAAAGTCGGTGCGTTGCTTGATCCGATTGCCGATAAATTGCTCGTTTCAGCGGCTTTAATTGTTTTGGTTGAAAAAAGTCTTGCTCCGGCGTGGGCGGTTGTAATTATTTTGGGCAGAGAGTTTGTCGTAACGGGTTTGCGTTCGATGGCGGCGGCGGAAGGCATAATTATTTCGGCTCAAAAGGTCGGTAAAATAAAAATGTGGTTTCAATGCGTGGCAATCGTCGCGTTGCTCGTCGCCGGAGCAAATTC
Organism: Pyrinomonadaceae bacterium; assembly: GCA_041744535.1. Lineage (GTDB taxonomy): Bacteria > Acidobacteriota > Blastocatellia > Pyrinomonadales > Pyrinomonadaceae > Aridibacter. Next base: position 111 of record JBGTKR010000424.1, on the reverse strand, counting down.
GCCGCCGCCCGTTTCAAATTTCGGTTGGGAACTTCCCGCATTCTTCTGGCAGGTTGCCGAAGTGCAGACCGCTTTTGCCAATTTAGCCGGATTTTCGCTGACTTCAAACGA
>JBGTKR010000423.1:0-6567 GCA_041744535.1 Pyrinomonadaceae bacterium | reverse complement strand
ATCGGTGGAAGAAAATCAATAAAAGCATTTTCCACTCCGGCTTTTTTTGCGATCTCTGCGGCTTCCGGGTAATTTTTCCCGGTGCCGAGCAATTTATCACCATCGAGTGCAACATATAAACCGCCGTATTTTTCTCGGTTTTCTCTCATCCATTTATCTCTGGCTTTAAGTATTTCTTTTTGACTTTCGGCAGACAAACCCAAGTCTGAATCTCTTGTATCTTGAACACTTTCGACAAGATGTTCGGCAAGCAGACGTTTTTCCTGCGGCGTAAGTTTACGGGTTTGTTCTTTTAAGTTCTCTAAAGTTTCTACTGACATAAATAATTTCTCCTTATGACAGTTAATTTTACCATAAACTTTCCGTCTATCAATCTATCTTTAAGAGAAAATATTCAAAATTCTATAAGTCAATTATTTGTTATTTTCTGAGTCGTGCGTCAAAGCGAAATTCTTTCGGACTTCCCAAGACGATCTCTTTGTAATCGGAATGTGCCGGATTAATCAGATAGTTTTTCTCCAACGGTATGATTGAGGTCGGAACTTCCAAAACTGCGGATATTTTCTCTTGTATCCATTTATTTCCGATCTGTTGAACATTTAAAGGGGAGGGCGAAACGCTCCAGTTTTTCGGCAAATCACAAATATCTTCGACTTTTACGATCAATTCCACCGGAATCTTTGCCGAAATAAATGAATAGTTAAAGAGCATCGAGTCATCGTCCAGGTGAACGAGCATTTCCAGAGCGGCGAGAGCGAGACTTCCCGCCGTATAGATCATTCTCGTGCCGCGGGAATTCCATCTTCCGCCGAAGCGGAATGCTCCTTCTCCATCAAATGATTTGGCGGCATATTTTGTTTTGCAGATTCGATAGACCCGGTTTTTTTGATCCATTCTTCCTCTAGCTGAATACTCCGTGTTCGAGTCTGCCGATCAGATTTTCAACTTCGCGTGAACCGGTTTCGGTCGCTGCCAACTCCAGGGGAGTCAGATTTCCCAAAGCCCTGTTCGGTGATCTAAACCAACGAAAGGCTTTTTCCTTTTCACCTTCAAACAGTTCAACCGCCAGACTTAAAAGACGGGAAACCGAAACCAATCTGTCGGACTCGCCAGGGGTTAGCTTATTCTCTTTTTTCCGGCGGGAAAGTGTGCGTGAACTCATCCCGACGCTGGCTGCCAGTAATTCCAAAGGATACCCCGTTTCGCGGCGAACCCTTTCCAGTTTTTCAAAGGTAAATCCCCGCTTGATCGAACGCACGAGTCCGAGAGCCGTATTCGCTCTTAAACCTAATAATTGATTAACTCCGTCGTGTGATTTTGTTTCAGATAACATTATTTTCTACTCACTATCCGAATTAGCTCATTCAGGCTGATGATTCCTGAAAAAGAAGCCACTTGTCTATTTATTGTATGCCAAATGGCTCAACAAGTAAATACTTAAAGTGAGTTTGTAAATTAATCAAGTCCACGCTCGGCTTTCCATTTTTTCAAGCAGATACTGAAACTGTCGGGCTTAAAATACAAATCCCGCTCAACTTTTAAGCCGTAAACTTCAACTTCTTCGAGTTCTCTTAAAGAAAAGTAACCCCACTCTTTTTCAAACCCGATAACATAACCGAAAAACATAAAATCAGCTCCTTCCGGCTCGCCTTCGGTTACAAACCACGTCCAGTTTCCCGCCGGAAAGAAGAATTTTATAAACACTTTCGGATCGCGGGTTTCTTCCTGTTCATAAAGTTTCGGCAACTGTTTTTTTAGTTCTTCCGGCAGTAGTTCCATATTTTGTTAAGTAATTATCGGCAATCCAAATCTTGAAAAAGCTAAAAAAGAGTCGGCTGCTCCGACTGATTTTCGTTCGCCTTGCCGCCTGCTTTCCGATAAACGGCTTTTGCCAAATCGGACTGCCGTTTATCTTTGCCTTTTTGCTCTGTCGGCAGCGATTTTTTCTTTGCCTCAGCCAGACGGGTAAGCCGTTTAGCTTCGTCTTGCTCTGCAATTCGCCTTTCGGTTTCTTCACGATAAATCAAGCAAGTTTGAACTGCCAAAACCGCCTTGAGCCAAGATTTCAGTTTTCCGTGTTTCTTTATTATCGCTTCGGTTTCAAGCGTAATCTGTTGGATTTCAAAGGCGAGTTCCTCGCACATCTGTTTGACGCGAGCATTAGATTCGGTCAAATCAATCCACTGCGGCATCCGCAAAGCGTAATCAACCAGATAAGAAAGGCACGTTTCAAGAGCATCTTTTTGTCTTAAAAAAGCACTTGGTTCATATTCCCGCGTAGCTCTACGAACTTCTTCATCGAGTTTCGAGCGACACCAATCGGCAGGCGGCAAGGGCAACTTTTCGATCAAGGCATTGATGAGAATTTTGTAAATATCATCTCTCAATAAAATTTTATTTCCTATTTCCGCCACGTTTCTTTTTCCTTGATTTTTTATTGCCGATTTTGTCCGCCGCTTCTTTTAAGGCTTTTTCAATATGTTCGGGCGTGCAGTAGAGCGAATGACTCGTACCGCTCGTCTGGTCAAAATAAGTGGCAAAACGCCGCAGATTGCCGACAAGCAGAAGTTCGGTCAACATCTCCGCAATTTCAACGGCGACCCGTTGATTGATATTCAGACTTTGCTCGCCAAGTCTGACGAGTTCGGGACACGAGAGTCTTTCCACGTTTTCTCGGCTTTCGGGAAGTTCCTGATTTTCGAGAAGTTCGGGATGAATAACCGATGGAGTTGGCAATTTTTTGCAAATGGTCGCCGTCGTAAAATAGTTTTTCGGTTTATCCGTTTTAACCGATGAGCCGATTAGAACCTGTCCCGAAGATTTACCGTTGCCGCCGTCAATCCACCACATTTCCGGCACGTCGTGTGATCTGTATCTGCTTGATTCATTGAGCGTATAGTGAATCTCACGCCGTGCTAGATGATTATCAACACAACCGACCAAAATTGTCAGTTCCTTGAAACCGCTGCCGCCCGGTTTGATATGTTTTTCGTAATCGAGTTCCTCGTTGATGTGAGAAACTTCCAAACCCCAAGCAAAAGTAACTCTCTCGGCAAGCGTCTGGGCTTTGAATCTGCCGATTTCCGCCGCACAAAAATTGCTTCGCGGAATGTTGCCGCTTTCTACCCGGTCGGGATCAATAATCGTTATTTCAACAGTTTTACCAATTCTTTGCAGTTCAAAAGCAAGTCGGGCAATAGCCATCGCCGCAAACGAACCCGTTCCGCCGCCGCCGATGATAAAGATTTTTAACTTATTAAATTCTCTCGGCAAAACGGGTGCGGCACTGGCGAAACTTAAATCGAGATTCATTGCAAAATTTTCCTGATGGTTTGTTCTATTTTGTTTAGGTCAACAAATTCCGGCGGCATTTCCGATACAAAGTCTGCGGGAATTTGAATTAAATGATCGTAAACTCCGCAGCGAAAACGGATTTTCGGCAAATTGCTGTGAATGTCGATCAGAATCCCGAATATGCGAAACTTGCCGCTTTCGTCTTTATCGTCGGCACGGCTGAAATGTGTTGCACCTGAGGGATGCGTATGGAGTTCGATACACGCTTCGCCGTATTCTTCCACAGAGTCGTCGGCGATAGTTGAGGCACATTGTCTTTCCCGGCTGATTCTTTTCCAACGCCATTCGCCACTTTCTTCGTGCCAAAAAACGACAAAAACATCTTCTTTGAATTCCGTGAAATCATTTCTGAAACGAGCATCTGCTAAAATCTCCTGCCAAATTCTGCTCGAAATTCCCGGCTTATGCCAGATAATTTTGCTTTCCGCTTCGGGCAATCCTTTAACTCTGACCTGACTTAATGGCAAACAAACGGAGAATTCCCGCCGTTTCGCACGGACAAATAAACCATTGCCAGCCATTAAATACTCGAACATTACTGCCGTTATCTCTTCCGCTTCAGCCGAGGAAATTTTATGCCCGATAAACTTTCGGGCATTTGGTAAAACACTCAGGTTCATAATTTTTGTTAAATTTTAGAGATTGGGAAAATATCTGTTTTCGACTACCCGCAACCACATATCTTCAATTGTTGTATTTGATTCGAGAAGTTCAGACGCGGGAAAAGTTTTCGCCTTTCTCTTTGCTAAAGACGCGAGAAGTTTACGGACATCCTTAGCTTCGCTACGGCATTTATTTGCCGAGTGGTCGCCGTTAAAAGGCGTGTTGAAGATCAGATTCCAAATTTCATCAATGCAGTTAATTTTGGCTTCGGGAACTTCATTTTTGCCGAAACAAATCTTTCCGCTTAAATCACCGCCGATGTTTGGAAGTGGTGAAATCGCCAGGTTTGTTTTAATCGTTATAAGTCTTCTGCCTTTCGCCGCCCAGAGATAATACTCATTTCCCTTTCCGAGTAAAATAAGAGTCGGTAAGGGTAGTTTTGTTTCGACAACTGACCCGTTTCGATGTTCAATAAAAATCGTCCGAATTCCCGCCGGTTCATAAGAGAGAACAAAATTGCCTTCCGGTTCTTCGCGGTATCGCAGAATCCTTCTTGTGATCCAACCTGAATCGCATCTTGTTTCACGAAATGCTAGGGAAATTTGCTCACTCGACAAGGCTTTAGCGGATTCGCGCCCCGATTCAATCCGTTTGAAAAGATACTGACCGGGCAGAAAATACAACGCACCCAACGCATCAGGCGGTGCGGTCAAACGATTATCAATATTCATAAAAATCCAACTGCCTCTCCTTTTTTCGCCTTTTGACTGCCGCCTGTTTTTTCTCTTTCAGACTTTTTCCTTCATTCCAAAGCAAGATCATTTCCAGCAAAGTTTCTTTCGGTTCAGCTTCGATCAATTCGTCGAGAAGACAGGATTTATCGAAAATCTCCTGTGCCTCTTTGAAACTTGTCGCCAGATATTCAAGCGTTGGTTCATCCCACTCATACCAATCTTCACCCGCCCGACAATTGACGGTATCAATCCACGGATTGCCCGTTGAGTGGCGGGCGAGTTCAAAAATATTGAGATAGAGTTCCTGTTTTCCCGTTCTTTCCAAATCCCAGAGTTTTTCGCTTGGACGCTCATTGATTGTGGGAAAATCTTCCGCTTCGATGTTGTAATGCGAGGCGAAATACTCCCAAATTTCCTCATCCCGAATAAAGAAAAGCAGTGCCGCGACATAAGAAACCCGCAGGTGTTCGTAATCAATATCCTCGCAGCATAAATCCACATTGAGCGAGAAAATGCAGAAATTTTCAAACTCCATTTCCGGGTCATCGTTCCAGCCCGACAAAAGCGGAAACATCTTTTCATTAACCAGACCGAAAAACTCGTTGATTCTCTCGGAATAATTTTCGTAATAACCCGTTTTGAAAAGGCTCGTCTGTGATTTTTGCCACTCGTCGGGGAAAAGTTTCTGAAAAAGGCGATATTTTTGCTGCTCGAAAACTATTTTTTCAATCGTTCCGCAAGCCTCAATCGCATTGCAATTTCTTGCTCTAAACCCCAAATACTCGATTGCCTGATATAATTTTTCACCAAATGGTTTAGCAGGTTTATTCCGGTTCATACTCAATTCGAGCATTTCTTTGGCGGTGTTGGTTGCAAGCATCGGCATCTTGAAAATTGCAGTTCTTGGGTAACAGGAGGAAATGACGGAATTTTTGCTTAACAGGAATCCAACCGAAAGTGATTCGTAATCACGCCCGTTTAAAAACCGATCGGAATTATCGAACTTGCCGCCGCTTTGGTTTTAACAAGAGCGGAAAATTGTGTTTCAACTCTTTTTATTTCATTTCGGCTATATTCAAGAGTTTCTTCCGCCCGTTCAAGATCGGCAAAATCAAGCACATCCGCAATACCTTTTCGCATCAGTTCTTCCGCCAGCAAAATTGCCGGATTGATTCTCTCCGGCTCGTTACTCAAAATCTCAAACGGTGTGGCGATGCTAAGATCGGCTTTTTCGCTATTTTCCGCCTTTGTGCTGTGCTTTTTTGACGATTGTAACAATGAGCTTACCTTCTTTGACATCTCTGGTTATATTGGCGTTTTCGACACTCGCAAAATGCGGCTGCAAGATAGTTTTGAGAAGTTTGTCATCGTCAGCCAAAGCCGCTTCGATCTCAAACTCCTGACCTTCGATCTTTATCGTCGCCTGCGGCTCGGTAATGACAGGGTTTTCATTTGTTTTAGAATCTTCCGTTTCAGATTCAGTCGTTGATTCGGCTTTTGCTTGAGAAGCATCTTCGCCGTTTGCGACCTGTTCATTTATATCTTCAGATAATTGTTTGTTTTGTTGCTGCATAATTTTTCACCTTTTTAGCCGAAAAGACTTCCTTGAACGCTCATTTCCGATTTTGGAATTATTACGTTTGGAGTTTCATTTTCGTCTGTTTTAACTTCCGTTTTTAAAACAGATTTGCTTTCCTCAGATTTGTTCGGAGCGACTTCTTTTGTTTCGGTTTTCGCCGACTTTTTCTTTGATTTCTTCTTGTTGCCGCCCGCTTCCTGCTTCAATTTATCCATCACTTTGACGGGCAGATTGGTTTTATATTTCTCAAACGCCTCATCAAGTGCGGACAAAAGGTTTGCGGAATTTACTTCACCC
>JBGTKR010000422.1:0-3487 GCA_041744535.1 Pyrinomonadaceae bacterium | reverse complement strand
ATTGATAAATTCGTGGTCAAAGGAAAAATTATGCTCCTTTGCATATTTATAAATTGAATCCAGACTCAAAATCAAACTGTCGCTTTTTTCTGCCAGAAGAAAAAATATATCCAAATCAATCGTTGCAATCGGCTCATTATGAAGCGTCGCAGCAAATGCTCCGCCAATAGCAAATTTATCAATAATGTTTTCGCTTTGCATATCTTCTAAAATAGTTATTACTTTTTCGATATTTGCTAAATTCATTCTTGAACTCTCCGATATTTATGCGTGATCGGTCTGCGTCTGCCGATGCCGATGGCGTTTTTTGAAACGATCAAAGTCGGCGGAAGTTGGCGGCGTTTGAATTCGTTGGCGGGCGATTCTACCTTGTTTAGCAAACTGTAAACCAAATCTTCGTTGTGTCCTTCGTCAATTATTTCTTTCGGCGAGAGTTTGTTTTCAAAATAAAGTTTTAGAATCGGATCCATTTTTGAATACGGCGGAAGTGAATCTGCATCGAATTGATCGGGAGCGAGTTCGGCGGACGGGGCTTTGTCAATAATTACTTCGGGGATTATTTCCTTGCCCGCTTCGTCATTTATATGACGCGAAAGTGCGTAGGCTTCGGTTTTTAAGACATCGCCGATGACTGCCAGACCGCCGTTCGTGTCGCCGTAAAGCGTGCAGTAGCCAACTGCTAATTCGCTTTTGTTTCCGGTTGATAAAACGAGGCGACCTTCGGCGTTGGAAATTGCCATAATAATTACGCCGCGAATGCGGGACTGCATATTTTCCGCCGCTAAATTTTCGCCGCCTCTCATTGGCTTTTGAAATTCCAATTGTTTAAGTAAAACTTCAAACGCATCGGAAATCGGTTCGATGCGGGATTCGCAGCCGAGATTTTTTATTAATTCTTGCGAATGAGCAATACTTCCCTCCGAAGAAAACGGCGAAGGCATCATCACGCACAGAAGATTTTCCGCACCGAGTGCTTCCGCCGCAAGCGTAGCGACCAAAGTTGAATCAATTCCGCCGCTTAAACCCAAAACCGCTTTGTTAAAACCGTTTTTGTGGGCATAATCACGAATTCCCAAAACTAAAGCCCGCCGCAAAGTTTTAATTTCATTGCCCGTAATTCCGCGTGAATCGGGTTTGCGAACATCTAATTCAACCGTTTCGACAAATTCTTCAAACGCCTTCGCCTGCAAAATTATGTCGCCTTCCTCATCGGCGATAAGGCTTGCTCCGTCAAAGATAATTCCGTCATTTCCACCGACAAGATTTACAAAAACAATCGGAATCTTCTGTGCCTTTGCACGATGAGCAACCATATCGCAACGCAAGCGAATTTTACCTTTGTTAAAAGGCGAAGCGTTTGTCGAAACGATCAAATCCGCACCCATTTCAATTAATTCGTTTGTCGGATCATCGTCATAGAGTCTTTCCTTCCAAAATGTTTTGTCGTTCCAAAAATCCTCGCAAACCGCCACGCCGATTTTCACGCCGTTTATTTCAAAAAGTCTTCGCTGTTCGGACGGTTCAAAATATCGCGGATCGTCAAAAACATCATATTCGGGCAAAAGCGTTTTGTCGGCAAATCCAAGAAGCTCGCCGTCGTGGATAACCGCCGCCGAATTAAAAAGTCTGCGTCCGTCGGTTTCGTCATTTTGCCGAATCGTCCCGACAATTGCCGTAATTCCCTTCGTTGCCGCAACAATTTCCGCAAGCGGAGTTTCAGCTTCGCGGATAATATCGTGATCCTGAAACCAATCCTGCGATGTGTAACCGTGAATCGCCAATTCTGGAAAAACAACCAAATCCGAGCCGTCCGCTTTGGCTTTTTTGATTCCCTTTAAAATTTTAGCGACATTTCCCGCAATGTCGCCGTTTGTTGTATTTATTTGTCCGATTGTTACTTTCATAGATTTTGGTTAGCAGTCAATTGTTAGTTGTCAGTTGCAAATACTTTACCTGCTTACTGCGGCTGCGGCTGCCTACTTTCTTTGACTTTTCCGCTCCAAAGCCTCATTGAGTAAAGTTTGAGATATTCTAAAATTTGTTTTTTGCAATTTGTTGAAAGCGTCCGCTAATTCGAGAAGATTTTTAACCGATGCCAATTCGAGAATGTTTATAGTTCCGGCAACATTTAATCCTCTTTCGACTGCCGCTTGTCTGGCTTTTTTATCGTCAATCAAAATCAAATCGGCTTTAATTTCTTTAGCCAATGAAATCGCTTCGCTTTCGCCCGCTCCGAGTGCGATTGTCGGATCAATTACGGAAGCGTTGCGAACTTCAAGCCAAGCGGGATTTTTCGCAAACCATTGTTGAACTTCGTTTGGGGTTTCAGCTCTTTGCAGTTCAGTCAAAACTGATTGTGGAATAATTATTTCTCCGAATAATGTTGGAAGCAAGTCTATTTCATCAATCAAAACCAAATAATTGATAGGCGATGTGTCGGAAATAACGATCATTTATGAAATAAGTTTGAGAAGTTTTTCGGTATCGTTTTTTATATCATCGCTTGTTATCAAAGATTCGATACCTCTTTCTTTTAAGAATCCATCGGCATCATTGACAGACAAATCAAGCATCTCGGCAACTTCGCCCAAACTCAAAATTCCTGAACGATAACCTTCCACCGCCAACGCTTCCTGAGCCTTCCGCTCCAGATTTTCACCAAGTTCGCTGTGCAGATGCTGGTAGATTTTATTTGGTAAAACAATAGTTAAAGATGACATAATTTTTACTACGCTTATAATATCACAGTTCAAACCCTCTTTTGAACAGTAAACAAATCCAAAACGAAAAATCGAATTGGAACAAAACTTGATGCTGCAGGTATTCTATATTAGCACCGAGAAAATTTTCCAACGGAGAACAATTAATGAAATTCAAGATTATTATATTTGCGGCATTGTTGCTGATTGCAAATGCCGGTATTTTTGCACAAAAAGCTGAAAGTAATATCAAACCTTTGCAAGTCGGGGCGATTGCTCCTGATTTTACTTTGACGGATAGTAACGGCGAAAAGAGCGTTACGCTTTCAAAGGTAAATAAGCCGACTGTTTTGGTTTTTTATCGCGGATATTGGTGACCTTATTGCGTTCGGCAGTTAGCCGATTTACGCAATTTGCTGGAAACTGACGAAAATGCCGCACTTTTTGCGATCAGCATTGATGATGCCGAGAAAAGTAAAGTGATGATGCAGAGGGTTGCTAAAGATGGTAAAGGTGAAATAAAGTATCCGCTTTTGTCCGATCCGATGCACAAAACGATTGATGATTACGGGCTTTTTGATACGAGCTATGTCGGAAAGGGTGTCGAAGGAATTCCGCAAACCGCCGTTTATATTTTGGATAAAGATCGGAAAATTGTTTGGGCAAATGTCAGTCCTGATTATGCGAACCGTCCGTCAATGGAAACTTTGAGGATGGAACTTGATAAGTTTAAGGAAAAGCCGAAAATGGACAAAAAATAGTTTTTCGGTATCGTTTTTTATATCATC
>JBGTKR010000421.1:0-6521 GCA_041744535.1 Pyrinomonadaceae bacterium | reverse complement strand
GATTCCGTCCCAGTAAGGTCCGATCGTGTCGAGCATAAAATACTGAAATCCGGCTCGTGTCGGAATCGGGGCGGGCGGCGGACTCGCGTGTGTTAAAACCACGCCCGGAAGTGCCGAACCGATGATCGTGTCAATCACATCACGCGAACCGATCTTGACGATTCGCGGCACGGCTTCCATTAATTTCGATTCGGGCATTTTCGCATTGACCGCTAAATAAAAACTTGCATCTTTAAACAAACGCTCGTCTTCGATCCTGCCGACATATAAAGTTTCGCGTGTTTTTTCCAGCGGAATCGCAACACAGCGGCTCGGAATTACGGTTTCAAGCAAATCTTTGAGCTGTGTCGAAAGATTGCTGAACGTAAAATACAGATCGTCGTGTTCATATTTAACAATATCCTTCGGATGGTCCTTCAAGGCAAAAGTCATTAACTGTCCGACAATTTTTGCCATTTCCAGATAAAGCGGTTCGGGATGCAGCAGCGGCGAGCGGAAATAATGCGACATCGTCGGGATCGAAGCGTTGATCGTATGCAGCAGCCAGAAAACCGCCACTTCATCGGTTGTAAAATCCGCCAGCGAAGCGTTTTTCTGCCGCCTTTGTTCGCCTAGTGAACTGCTTTTCGTTATCAGAATTTCAACCAGTTGGCGGAGCATACTGACCAGCCAACTTGAAGCCGAAACCTTCAGCACGGGCGGAATATAATTTTCCGAAATCTTTATTTGTCCGGTCTGGGTTCTTTCTAATTCAGCAATTTTGATTGACGTGAAACCATCCCGCAGTTCATCGTCAAAAATTATCCGTAAATTGCTTTTGGCATAAGCAACGGGTTGTTCATTCGTGCCGCTTGTTTCGTCCTTAATCAAAGCTCCTTCCTGCATAAAACGCAGATTTGCATTGGCTTTTGCTCCGCTTGCCTGAAAATTCGCCTCGCCCAGTTTGCGTGCCGGAATCGCCAGATGCACGCCGAGTTTTTCCTGTTCGGGATGAAAATGTTCGGCAACGGGTCGCAGATCGGGAACGCCTTCGGCATCCGGCACGTTTATCATCAATCCGTCCGGCAAAACCGCCAGACAATTCGTCATCTGAAAATCCCCGTTGCTGATCGCTTCACGATTTATCTGCAAGTCTAAAACGCCGTATTCAAACGGCAAAATAGAACGCATACGAGAATTAAGAAGTTCCTCGTGATAATTATCCCATTGCTGGAAATGATGCGGAGTTAAAAGCATCCCCTCATTCCAGACGATTTTCCTGTATTTGCTCATAAGTTGTAGAAACCAATAGTAAATCGTTTAGCAAAAATAGTAAATAGTAAATGTTTTATATGTATTATATTCAGAAACTTCCGTCATTTATTTTTTGTTTCCTGATTTACAAATGCGAATTTTTCCGAACAGAACAGACATTTATATTTAAGTTTATGAATTTATAAAGTAAGTGCTTCTGCCTTGACGTTGAAGGCTTCGGGATTTTGCGTAATTGTTCCGATCGCCAGAAAACGCAAGGCGAGTTCAAATTCCTGATCGGTTAATTCGCTCTTATCGCGTAAAAACCAGATCGTGCGAACCTGTCTTGAACTTATGTTTTGATTTTGATTGGAAAGGCTGGCAAGTTTGTTCCTCATTTTGAGATTTTCTCCCGCAACTCCCTGATTATAAACGGCAACCAGAATCAAACTGTCATTTGCCAATCCCTGCCCGATCTGAACACTCAAATTTTCCAAAACCTGAGCCATTCCCTGAGCCTCGGCAAGCACATTTCCGCGTTGATTTCCGAGTTTGCTAAGTGCGGCTGTTGCCAATAATTGTGGTTTTAAATTCTTTGAACGTGCCAGTTCTTCAATTTGTGCGGCATTATTTTTCGCATCCTTAATATTTGCCGCCAACGCTGCCGAACCCTGATACTGCCTGATCTTTGCATTAACCACTTCAAGCTGCTTCGTAGTCAGAACAGGTCTCGGATCTTCATAAGCGATCCGCCGCATAAAATCGAGTGCCGGGCTTCTGATCTTGTCCGTTTCGCTCGTTTCTCCCGGAGTCGAAACCGTTTCGATGCCTTGCGGAGTATTTACCGTTTCGGGAGAGGTTGAATCGTTGGAACTGTCGGTTTGCGGAGTATCTGCGCCGTTATTTATTTGCGTCGTGTCCGTGCCGTCGTTTGTTTCCGTTAAGGTTTCCTCATCGCTGCTTAAATTTTCGGGAATGTCCTTTAAAAAATCATCATCCGCACTTGAAGTGTAAATAAAATCGTCGTCATTTTGAGCGACTTCGCTGCCGCCGCTTCCGTCGCTCAGAAAATAAAATGCACCGCCCAAAATCAACAAAATTGACAAACCAATTATCGGAGCAATTATAAAAAACATTCCCAATCCCGCACCGCCGCCCGCCGGACTTGCCGCACCCGCATTTGAACCGCCGATATTTGCAGAAGTTCCGCCGCCCGCTGCTTCACTTGCCGTAGATTCTGCATCGGACATTGAACCGGCATCTCCGCCCGCACCGTTATTTGCATAAGGATCGTCGGAGATCAATTCGACTTCCATCTCCAAACCGCCGCCGAGATTCAATTTATCGCCGTCCTTTAATGATTCCGGGTCTTTTAAGTCAATTTCGTTGAGTGTCGTGCCGTTGCTCGAATCCAGATCCGACACGACAAAAACATCCGCGAAACGCTCTATTTTTATATGTTGGCGGGATAATTTTGAATTAACGATACTCAGGTCATTATCGGAATGTCTGCCGACAACGAATTTCTCGCCTTCAACCAAAATGCGTTCTTCTTCGCCCTTTTCATTTGTGAATTTAAGATAAACTTCGGTCATAAATGGGGAATTTTACCACAGACACACGGAGGCACGGAGAATTTTTAAATTTTCTTCTCAAGAACAAAAAACCGTTTTCAGACTATGAATTTTTGTAGAAAAACCAAATTGCCGATAACTCGGCAAACTATCAAAAATTCTCCGTGCCTCCGTGTGTCTGTGGTAATACATTTTTTTAATTGCTGTAAGTTGATAAAGGTCTTAAATCCAAACCGAAATCTTTTGGATTTTCGCCGATAATAGCGGCTGCAAAAAACTTCGGCACGTATTTAAAGTTTTCCGATTGAAACTGTTTTGAAAGTTTTTCGCCATTGGCAATCAAAGTCCAGAAATCTCTCGGCACACCGTTGCTCGATTCGATTGCGGTAACTAAATTTCGGCTCAAACCGCCTTCGCCGCTGTTGTAGCTTCCGATGGCAAGCGGAATGCTCGAAGGTCCCGTGCCGTAGCGTCCGGTCAGATATTTCATATATTTGGCGGCGGCGGTTGCGGCGGGACGCGGTTCGCATCTTTCATCCGGGTTATTCGGCGACGCTCCCGATTTCACATTCAACCCGTAATTTTCCCCCGTTGATTTTGTAAATTGAAACATTCCCAAGGGTCCCGTCGGACTTTGCAGACAGACGCAATGCTCCGATTCGATCATTGCCAGATAAAGCCCGATCTGCGGATCAATTCCCAACTGTTTAAATGCTTTATTGATGAACGGTGCATTTTTGCTCGCCCGTTCATAAGTCGTCTGCAGGTTGTCCCCGAAACGGCAGCCGCCCAAAGGCGAAACATTTATCCGTTTGGCGTAAGCGTCCGTAAATCCTTTAATTCTCTCAACCGCCAGCGGAGGTATCGAACCCGCATTTCGATTGCCCATAATCTGTGCCACCCGCAAAGCCTGAGCCGCAATATACTGCCGTTTTTCCTCATCCGACATCTGCAAGTATTTTTTTCCGCTCGGAATTTGCGTTGAACTTTCCGTGTTTTTTGCAATCGGCGAATCCGTTAAACTCGTGTTTTCATCTACCGCCTGAGTTTGCGTAACGGCATTATCCGTCGTTGCCGGTGCGGTTTCATTGGTCGGACTAATTGAGGTTGAGTCGTCGCCGGAACTTTCAGACGAATTTTCATCCGCCGGTGTATCAATAAAAATATCACCGTTTTCACCCGTTTGATTTTCGGTGATCTCCGTTCCGCCGTCGCTTCCGCCGAAAACCGTTACACCGATAAAAACCACCGATGCCGCAACAATTAAAAGAGCAAACCCCGTAATTGCCAACGGAATCAGCAGCGAAGATTTTTGTTTTACGGATTGGTCTGAACTCGAAACGGTTTGAGAATTTGACGTTGCCGCCGCCGCAGAATTTTCAGCGGCAGATGCTTTTTTGCGGAATTTGACGTTTAAATTTGTAAAATGTCCGATCTTTATCGTGTCGCCGTCTTCAACTGGAGTTCCGTTCGCACCGACCTTTTCGCCGTTGACAAAAGTTCCGTTGCTGGAGTTTTCATCAACGATCCAGATATTTTCATCTTCCTGATAAAGCGTTGCGTGCAGACGCGACAAACCGTCATCGTCAAACCGATGATCGGCATCGCTCCCGCGTCCGAAGGAAATTTTGTCCTTTTCAAATATTATCTCTTCCGAGCCGTATTCGGTCGGATATGTCAGAACTATTTCACGCATCTTTTTAATCAATTACGAATTTCAAATTACGAATTACGAATTAAATCAAACTGCAAAAACTTCATAATCACTTACCACTCACCACTTACCACTTACCACTATCAACGCATATAAATTTTATAAAGTTCCGAAAGCGGACGGTCATTTTTCAGACCGAACTTTTGCGGATTTTCCGCGACCATTGCGGCGGCAAAAAAATTGACGATCTCATCACGCTGTTTCGGAGATTTTATCACGTTCCAAAAATCCGTGCGGTCGGCGGGCAGCGTGTCCTTCCAAGCCGCCGCTTCTTCGGGCGACATTCCGAATGCCGCCACCGCATAGATAATATCACCTTGAAAGACCCTTAAAATCAAGTCCTGCATATAAGTAGATGACGCAATCGCCGCACAATTTTGCGTCGGAGCGGCAATCGTTTCGTTCCCGCAAAGTCCGTTATAAGCATTTGCCGTAACCAGTTCATTCGACATACGCCAGAGTCCCGCACCGCCGGAATCGTTGGAAGGCACAAATTTACTGCGGCTCATCGCCAGAACATAACCGAGCGGCGGATCGAGATCGCGTCCTTGTATAAAATGCGTATCTATCACATCCCGATATTGTTTCGCCCTTTCAAAATATCCTTTTGAAGTATATTCCGAAGTTTTTTTCTGAACTTCCTGTAAAAAGAATTTGTTGTTGGTGTCATATTTAAACTTTCCCGAAAACTGCGGCAGAATCTTCTGCGACATATTATTAACATCAACTAACGAAACTTTTCCGCCCTGATCCTGCGTCGGAATATTCGGCTGAGTTTGGTCGGCTGTTTCCGTTTGCTCATCGGCGGGAGTCGGAGTTGCCGTTTCGATAGTTCGCAAAATTACGGCAAGTTCGCCCGTTTGCGGCAGTTTATTTCCGTTTACATCTTCCAAAACGATCTGTATCCGGTGAGTTTGATCGTCGGAAAGTGCGAGTTGAGCGGGATCAATCGTAACCGTAAAAGGCTGACTTTCGGCACTCGCAAATTCCTTTCCGTCCATCATAAAATACGCTTTTTTGACGCACTCGCCGTTTTGCAGTTCAAGCTGAATCTGCGTCGGCTTATCAATTACATCGCCGCTTTCAAGATTCAAAACCTTTGCACTTGCATTGCAGTCTGATGAAGCGGTTCGGGTAAAATAAAAAATCCCCGCCGCAAAAACAAAAATTACCGCCAACCCGATTGCCAGAGATGCAGCAATTAGCATTACCGTCATTTTAGATGATTTTTTTGCAGGAGTGGACGCAGGTGTTCCTTCGCTTTTACTTTCCGTATTTTCTTCGTCCGGTGATTTTTCATCTTCTTTTTCTTCCTCAACCGGATTTAATAAAACTTCAACCGTGCTTGAACCGCCAAAAACTATTTTATCACCGTCAAAAAGCGGTTTTTCCATCGTAACTTTTTCTCCGTTCAAGGTCGTGCCGTTGGAACTTCCGAGGTCGTTAATCCAGAATTCGCCGTTTCGGTTTTCAATCTCGGCGTGATAACGCGAAATATTCGAATCATCCGTCAAAGCAATAATATTGTCCGAAGCCCGCCCGATTGTAACCAAACCATCATCGAGCAAAAACTCATCCTGAGAATTAACAATTAATTTTGCCTTATCCATAAAAAAAAATCCCGCCCGTCATTATAGTAATGACAGCGGGATTTTATCAAATTTGCGGATTTCTTTTGTAAATGGGAAATAGTGAATAGTGAATGGTGAATAGAAAATAGTGATTTGTTTAACAATTCACTATTCACCATTTTCTATTCACTATTCACCATTTTCTACTCACCATTCACTATTCACCGGACACTACTTCTGCAAGTCCAGAATATCCGTCCGCGTAATAATGCTTCTGATACGATTGAATTCTTCGATCAGAACCGCCGGGGCTTCGCGTAATTCGGCTTTGATCTCCACAAAACTCGCGTCAATATCCAGCACCGGAAAACTTTCATTCATAATTTCGCTGACCTTTGCATCGAGTAAATTTTTGTCTTCGAGAAGATG
>JBGTKR010000420.1:0-9604 GCA_041744535.1 Pyrinomonadaceae bacterium | reverse complement strand
GCAAGTGCCGAAACTTCGGTTGCGTATTGTGAATTATTCAAATAATAAGAGCCTAAAATGCCCGTTAATCCGCCAGCCGCCAAAGCCAGCAAAAGAGCAACCGGAAACCATACGAATTTCCAGACACTTCTTTTTTTCGTTTCAACCGATGTAACTTCTTTGGTTTTAAAAATTTTAGATTCTGCCATAACCTCAAAAAACTCCTTAATTGACAAAACGTCGCATCTTTATACTTATCACAAATCCGATGGCGATAAAAGTAGATAAAACGGCGGAAAGCCCCGCACTCATCAGCGGCAGAGGCACACCAATGACGGGCAAAAAGCCCAGAACCATCCCGGCATTCATAAAAATCTGAAACGTCATTCCGCCGACAATCGCCATAATTACCAGCATTCCGACCTTATCGGGAGCATCCCTCGCTCCGGCGATCAGCCTCGATAAAAGTAGTGCGTAAGCCAGCAGAAGCGAGATACACCCGACAAATCCCGTATTTTCCGCCGTTACCGCAAAAATAAAATCAGTTTGCGGTTCGGGCAGAAATTTCAAAACGCTCTGCGATGTTTCCGAATCGCCTTGAATTCCCGTTAATTTTCCTTTTCCGACCGTAATCATTGATTGAAAAGTATGATAACCGTAACCACGCGGATCGGCATTTTCGGGGTCTAAAATAACCTCTATTCTCTCTCTCTGATAACCTTTGATAATTCCCGTATTGACACCGATAATATAAGACATCGGAATAAAGACCATTGCCAGAATCAATGCTCCGAAGATATATCTCATTTTGATCGCCGACAGAAATAAAACAACGGCTAAAAGAGGAAAATACGTTATCGCTTGTCCGGCATCCGGTTCGAGCATTATCAAGCCGACGGGCAAAATTAAAATCCCCGCACCGATAAATATTTCCTTAAACCGCAGATTTTCATCCCGCCGATTGCCGAAATATTTTGCAAGCATCAGAACGGTCGGAATTTTTACAAATTCCGAAGGCTGAAAACGTCCGATGAAAGGAACTGCCAGCCAAGCTCTCTGCCCGTTGACCTTGACTCCCAATCCCGGAATCAAAACCAGTATTAAAAGAATAAGCCCGGCTGCGTATATAAATGGTGCGGCATCAATTATCCGCCGGTAATCCATTGCGGCAACAATGACCATTCCGACCAAAGCAATTCCCAAACCGATAACCTGCTTAAACCAGTAACTTGAATAAACGGAATCATAGATCGGTTGTGCGTTGTAAATCTGCCAAATTCCAAAACAAACTCTCGCCACCGCCAAAAATGCCGTCAATAAATCAAAATCCCTTAATTGTTTTGTTTCAAAAATTGCTGCCATTTTTCCTTTTTCAAATTTAATTTTCCTGCCCGGACGATTTCCTTTCCTTCAATTCTTCTTTGACCGGAAGAACTCCGCCGTTTTTATAAGCCTCAAACACGGCTTTGACCGCGGGTGCGGCGTAAGTTCCGCCGAAACCTGCATTTTCGATCAAGGCGATGACGGAAATTTCCGGTGCATAAGCCGGAGCAAAACCGACAAACCAAGCGTGGTCTTTTGCCCCGCCCGAACCGAGTTCCGAGTTCTGTGCCGTTCCCGTTTTTCCGGCGATTTCAAAATCCTCCATTTTGATGCGTCCCGCCGTTCCGCCGCCGTTGACCACGCCCCACATTCCGTCCAAAACCAATTGGTTTTGCTCAGGTGTCATTTTAACGACCTTTAATTCGGGCGACTGATATTTTACGTCCGGTCTTGCCGGAACATAGTTCGGCGAGTTCTTTTCTCCGATTGCACCGATCGGTTTGAATTCCTTCATAAAATGAGGAACTTGCAGTTTACCGCCGATTCCGACACTTGAAACCGCCCGCAGCATCGAGATCGGCGTAACGACCACCGTATCCTGACCGATCGCGGCATAAACCGTTCTGATGTCCTTCCACGAGCCTTCATTTTTCAGCACATACGGCATCCACGTTTTCGGAGTTTGACTGATCTTCTCATTCGGCAGGTCAATTCCCGAACGCTTGTCGTATTCAAAATCTTCGACCATTTTTATCAAACCTTCAACGCCCATTTTCAAAGCAAGGCGATAATAGTAGCCGTCGCACGATTTCGTGATTGCGTATTTGAGCGGCGGAGTTCCGTGGCTTCCCATACAGCGTGTGAATTTGTTACCGATTTTTATTCCGCCGCCGCAAACCAGATTCGAGTTTGCGATAGTTATTGCTCCTTGATTTAATCCGGCAACCGATTCGGGAATCTTCCACGTCGAACCCGGATGATAACGTCCCTGAATCGCACGGTTGTAAAGCGGACGTTCTTCATTTTGCCAGTATGCCGCAATTTGTTTTCTGCCTTCTTTACTCGAACTTCCGCGAACGAAGATATTCGGATCAAAAGAGGGAAGTGATGCCATCACCAGAATTCCGCCGTCACGCGGATCCATTGCGATAATTGTTCCCCGTTTGCTGGGCGAATCGGCAAGTTGTTTTTCTGCAACCATTTGCAGATTAAGATCAATCGTCGTGTATAAATCCTGTCCTGACTGCGGAGGAACGGAGGCGATCTCGCTTTGAATTCTTCCGCGGCTGTCCACGATCACTTTTCTGTATCCCGGAACTCCGCGTAAGTATTCATCATACTGCTGCTCCAAACCGCCTTTGCCGATAATGTCGCCGGGGCGAAAACCTTTTTCCTGATATTCGGGTTTTTCAAGCTGTTTCGGACTGATTTCCCCGACGTAACCGAGAGCGTGAGCCAGAACCTCACCGTGCGGATAAAATCTCTGCGGCTGGAGTTGAACACGGAGCTCCGGGTATTCCAAAGAATGTGCTTCAACCCAGGTGATGTCCTGCAAAGTGGCATTTTCCTTTAACACGAGCGTTTCATAATCCGGACGGGTTTCCATTAACTTTATACGTTCTTCTAAAAATTGCTTCTCGACCTGTAAGCCTTCCGCATAAATATCTAATCTGTCGGCGATTTTAACGCCTTTTATCGGATCGCTGTTTAGAGTTACGTTATAGGTCGGGCGGGAATCTACCAGAAGTTTGCCGTTGCGGTCGAATATCGCTCCGCGTGGGGCGGGTATTTTTATCAGGCGAATTCTTTGATTTTCAGCCCTGTCCGCGTAATAATCGCCTTTGTTTATCTGTAAATAATAAAGCCGCACACCGAGAACCGCCAACAGGATAAAGGCAATCACCTGAATTGTGCCGACTCGAATTGATAAGTTTTGTGAATAATCGTGTAGCTTCATAGACTTTCTATAAAATTCAAGGGGTTACTAAATAAACCGCTTATTTTTTGTTCAAACGAATCGGGTTTCGCCTACGGGTCTGTCGGCGGGGAGAAAACATATCGCGTTTTCGGCTTCTGAAATTACCGAAGGAAAAACTTTCCAAAAGTAAATAAATAATCGTTCCGGCAATCGTAGTTCCGATGAGTGTATAACCGATTGTTACAAACAGCGGACCGACTAATTCCTGTCCGAGCAGTTTGTGCATCCCGTAATAAACCAGATTATCCAAAAAACAAGCAGCAGCTATGACGGGAATTCTAAGTAGAAGGTTGTCCAGATAGACCCGTCTGGCGATCTCCGAAACTATGTATGCGATCAAGGTTTTAGAGAAGGCATTCGCTCCCAAAAGTCCGCCGCTCAAAGCATCAACCGCAATACCCGCCGCCGTCCCGTAAAGAATTGCTTTGATCGAATTTCTCTGCAAAGCGGCATAGACGACGATCACTAAAGGAAAATCCACGTAGGCAAAAGGCGGAAACACATTGCGAAGCGTCCATTGAAGCAGAACAGCAATGATTAATGCTACTGTGATTTTTACCTGTTCCATACCGATCGGTTAATTTTTTCTTTGTTCGTCGTCAGTTATTAATTTTTGATTGTTTCGGATATTTTTGTAACCGTGCTGCTACTGTTACGCTACTGATTATTGCCACTACTACTATTACTGCCTTCCGCTTTTTCGTTATCCTTAACTGCATTCGGCAAATATTCCTCATATTTCGGACGCGGCGGCGGAGTGTATAGCAAAACCGCAACTTCCTGCATCGAACTGAGCTTTGCAGTGGGTTTGATAAATATCTGATGCGGACTGGTTGCCGAACCCGAACTGACTTCAATGATTTCGCCGAGTTTCAAGCCGGGCGGATAAATCCCTTCCTGTCCCGTGCTGTAAACAAAATCGCCTTTTTTAACTTCGATATAACCCGGCACATATTTCATCTCCAAAGCACTTTTTTCGCTCGTTCCGCTGACGATGCCGAGAGCATTTGATTCGCCCAATTCACCGACGATTGCCCCCAGACTCGATTTATCTCTGGTAATCAAGTCAATCTGTGCCGTCAGAGGACTTACGGCGGTAACTCTGCCGACCAAACCGCCGTCCACGACAATCGGCATATTCAGTTTAACACCGTCCAAAGAACCCAGATTGATAATCGCCGTATCAAACCAAGCGGAAGTATCACGCCCGATGATCTGTGCGGTTTTAACTTCATATTCCTTTTGCTGTTTTAGTTCGAGAAGATTCTTGAGTCTTTCGTTTTCTTTGGTAAGTTCCTGACTTTCCTGAACCTTGACTTCCAATTCCTGAATTTTCTGTCTTAGTTTATCGTTTTCCGATTGAGCGGAACGCAAATTTGCAACCGATGAGAAAAATCCGGTTACGGCACTTCCGGCGGATGTAACGGGAGATTGGATAAAATGAGCCGCCGCCTGAGTCCAAACCCGTATCACCCTTTGTTTGTTATCCGCTCTGGCATCATAAGCCATCAGGATAAAATTACCCAAAAGCAAAATAATCAACAGCCAAGGCGTTAATTTCCAAACTTCTTTCTGAGTCCTTTCTGCCATTTTTTAGAGTGGAAAGTGGAGAGTGGAGAGTGGAGAGCGGTTTTAACTTACCACTTACCACTTACCACTTACCACTAATTTTAGCTTCCGGTCATCAGGGAATTATCCCATTTAACACGCTTGAGGAGTTCAATATCGGAGAGCATTTTTCCCGTGCCTAAAACAACGGATGAGAGCGGATCATCGGACACGACGACCGGCAAACCCGTTTCGATCATTAGACGCTTGTCCAGATTTTTCAGTAACGCACCGCCGCCGGTCAGAACGATTCCGCGTTCGACAATATCTGCCGATAATTCCGGCGGAGTTCTTTCAAGTGCGACGCGAACCGCGTTTACGATTGTCGAAACCGAATCCGAAAGTGCTTCGCGGATTTCTTCGTCGGTGATCGTAATTGTTTTAGGAATTCCCTCGATCAAATTGCGTCCGCGAACTTCCATCGAGAGCGATTCTTCCAAAGGAAAACCTGAACCGAGTGCGATCTTGATCGCTTCCGCCGTGCGTTCACCGATCAACAAATTGTATTTTCGTTTAATAAATTGCGTAATGGATTCGTCCATCTCATTTCCCGCAATCCGAACGGCACGCGAATAAACGATTCCAGAAAGCGAAATTACCGCGATGTCGGTTGTCCCGCCGCCGATGTCCACAACCATATTTCCGTGCGGTTCGGTAATGGGAAGTCCCGCACCAATCGCCGCCGCCATTGCTTCTTCGACCAGATAAACTTCACTCGCCTTCGCACGATACGCCGAATCTTCAACCGCCCGGCGTTCAACCTGCGTAATTTCCGAAGGAATCCCGATCACGACACGCGGACGCACCCATGATTTTCCGTTGTGTGCCTTGCGTATAAAATGCTGTAACATTTTTTCGGTTACTTCAAAATTTGCGATAACGCCGTCTTTCATCGGACGAATCGCCACGATATTTCCCGGTGTCCGCCCAAGCATTTCCTTCGCATCGCGTCCGACCGCTTCGACTTGATTTGTAACTTTGTTAATTGCCACAATCGAAGGTTCGCTGACGACTATGCCGCGACCTTTTGCATAAACCAGAGTGTTGGCAGTCCCCAGATCAATCGCCAGATCACTCGAAAACATACTAAATATAGACTTAAATGCCATTTCTTAAATTATCCGTTATTATTTTATTATTTTAAATTATGCCTGCTTTTAAAAAAGGAAAAAGCCATTCTCAAAAACCGCTTGAGCCCAGCTTTTACGGCAAGACTTTCGCATCAAACATTTAACCTATAAGCATACACTGAAAAGGCTTTGTTTTTCCAACGGAGAGCAAGCATAATTTATACTTTTTCAACAAAAAAATAAAATGTCGAACGGCAAAATTGCCAAATACGCTGAATTATTATTAAAATTTAAATTTTGCAGAACTCAAATCACCGAAAAAAATAATTATTGACTACCGTATATACCTTTGAAAAGCGTATTATCCACAGTATTAATAAATTTATGCAGAGAATTAAAGATAATTTCGCCAGACAAGCATTTATGAAAACTCTCGGTGCGGAAATCATTCACATCGAAACAGGAAAAATCATCATTGCCTGTTCAAAAAATGAAAATTTAACCCAACAGCACGGATTTTTCCACGCCGGAGTTTTAACGAGCCTCATTGATTCGGCGTGCGGTTATGCGGCTTTGACGTTGATGCCCGAAGATGCCGATGTTTTGTCGGTGGAATTTAAAGTTAATCTTTTGCGTCCGGCGACGGCTGACAAAATAATCGCCACGGGAACGGTTTTAAAGAATGGGCGAACATTAGTTGTCTGCGAAGGCGTTGTTACAGATGTATCGGCAGCAACAATCTACGCAAAAATGATCGGAACTATGATAGTAAGAAATTAAGTTGGTTTACAAATTAAAACAAACTACTAAAACTTTAGCTTTTTTTGTTTACACAGTATTTAATGTGAACCAAGAGTTGAAAAAATAATATCTTGGCGAACTTTGCGGAAACCTTTGCGTTCTTTGCGGTCAAGAAAACATTTAACTGTAAAGGTCGCTAAGTTGTTCGCCTAAAATGCAAAGAAAAGCCTGTATTTTCAATTTGTATTTCCACTCTTTCTTCACATTATTAGATATAAACATATATTTTAAAAATTTGATGTCTTTTTTCCTTTATATTTATCGCATTATTAAGAAAGAGTAAATTTTTTTAATTTTGGAGGATAAATATGTTTTACATAATTGATGGAACCGGTCCTTACAGCCAAGAGGAATACGATCTGGCGATGGCAAGAAGTTTCTGTTGGCAGATTGAAGTAAAACTCCGCAGCTATCCGGCAGTATATGTTCCGGGACCCGGAAATGCGGGAGGCACGACCCGTCTGAAAGCACACGACGGCGTGAAGGCAATAATAGATTCCCGAAAAAGGGGAAATACCAAACGATTATATCTTGCCGGTTACAGCCGCGGCGGTGCTACCGTAATCCAAATGGCTAAGTTCTTAAAGCATCAAACAAGAGAAGTAATACAGGCAATGTTTTTGTTTGATCCGGTTGACAGAGATGTTTTTCTAGACGGATCGGGTATTCCGACCAATGTCAGAAATGTCTATGTCATTTACAGAGATCAGACAATCGAAGAAGTAGATACTCCTTGGAAACCGAATTGGGGATTTGGTGAAAGACCCGACTATGATATTTATGCCCGTAAATGGATGGGTAATTGTAAGATAGTTGCAAAAGATACCAGAGCAACAAATGTCAGGGAAACTATAATTACCGGGGCTTCGCACGGAGCAGTCGGCGGCTCTCCATGGACTGACCGGGCGGCGGATGAAGCCGCTACGGATTCTGCGGCTGCAAAGATGAATACATTTTTACAGATGGAAGGATTGCCCAGAATGTTAAAGGATATGTCGGCTTTTAAGAGCAAACCTAAAAATCAACGCTGATAATTTTTATCAACAAATTATTAACACCGAAATTTTCCCCTTTGGTTTTAGACTAAACTCTCGATGAATTCTTGATGATTTGAAATTTTGACTTCAGAGAGAAACCCGTAATTTTGTTTAAAGTTTCTCTCTTCTGCTTTACTATTGGCTTTCCGCTAATTTACTATTCTAATTAATGAATATAGGAATTACGGTTTATCCGACTTACGGCGGAAGCGGAATTGTCGGCTCGGAAATAGGGCAGGAAATGGCGGCAAACGGGCATAATGTCCATTTTATCTCATCGGCATTGCCGACCAGAGTTATGCAGCTTGGTAAGCGTGTGCATTTTCACGAGGTCGAAATGATGAATTATCCTCTGTTCGAGCATCAGCCTTACGATCTGGCTCTGGCTACCAAAATGGCAACCGTGGCACGTGCGGAAAAGCTGGATTTACTGCACGTTCACTATGCGATCCCGCATTCTATTTCGGCAATTCTCGCCCGTGAATCAATCAAACAAAAACGCTATGTTCCCGTCATTACAACCTTGCACGGAACGGACATCACGCTGGTCGGAGCAGACCGCAGTTATCTGCCGATCACAAAATACGGCTTGCAGCAATCGGACGGCGTAACGGCGGTTTCGAGGTTTCTAAAACAGGCGACCATCGAAACATTCGATTTTGACGAGATCGAAGTGATTCCGAATTTTATTTGTCCGACTCATTATCAACGAAATTTCGATCTGCCTCTGCGGAAGGAACTCGTCAATGACGGCGAAAAACTGCTCGTTCACGTTTCCAATTTCCGCCCCGTCAAACGTCCGCAGGACTGCGTTGAAATTGCGGCAAAGGTTCGTGAAAAAGGCGGAAACGTGCGGCTGGTAATGGTCGGCGACGGTCCTGAACGCTCGGCTTGCGAATACCGTGCGGAACAACTCGGGATTAAGGAATATACGAATTTTGTCGGCAAACGCGACAATATTGCCGATTATTTAGCCGTCGCGGATATTTTCCTTTTGCCTTCGGAATCCGAATCCTTCGGACTCGCCGCACTTGAAGCCCAAGCCTGCGAAGTTCCCGTCATTGCTTCCCGAATCGGCGGAATTCCCGAAGTTATCACCGACGGCGAAACCGGATTTTTGAGCGACATTGGCGACACGGAAAAAATGAGCGATGATGTTTTGAAACTTTTAAAGGATGACGAAATGCGTCGGGCATTCGGCGAAAAGTCGCGTGAACTGGCGGTTATGCGTTATAGTGCAGCGGAGATAATTCCGAAATATCTGAAGTTTTACGAAAAAATCTTAGGCGAAGCAAAATCAGCAAGTGCAGCATAAATTTAAATAATGTTAAAATGTTTATTAAGGTAATAAAATATGTCGGCAGTAATAGAATTAGAAGACAAAAAGGCGGAAGTTTCTTCAAACGGCAATGATGGCGGAGCAATAAGACCTTATCTTTTCACGATTGAAATCTATGATGAAATGATTAGAAAAGGTATTTTGACGGAAAACGACAATGTCGAGTTGCTCAACGGGAGAATAATCAAAAAGATACCGAAAGGAACGAAACACACATCTGTAAATACTTTAATAACGAGATATTTTACAAAAATCTAAGCGATGAAACGATCATCAGAGTTCAAGACCCGATTTGGCTTGATGGCATTACAGAACCCGAACCTGATTTAGCTAAAGCCCAAATTCACGGGTAAGCGGATTTGGGTTTTAGTTTCTCTAATTGATCTATCGCATAATTCCATTCTTTTTGATATTTGTAGCTATCTGACAGGATCAGATAATATGTTCTGCCTGTCCGCACTACTTTTCC
>JBGTKR010000419.1:0-1668 GCA_041744535.1 Pyrinomonadaceae bacterium | reverse complement strand
CCTAATAATCCTTGTATAGTAACGTATTCTAAAATCATTTTGAAAATTATGTCCTGTGTTCAACTCTTAAAATGGAGATCGCTTTTTACCACGCCATTAGTTTCCTGTTTGCCTTGTGTTTTCGGCAGTCCGGCTTTGTCTAAAACTTTATTTGCTTCGGCGAGTTTTTCGGGGAAAAGGTTTTTTCCTCGCAGTTTTTCCAACGACTTATCAATTCTCACAATCGGCGTTTTACTTTTGTTTAATTCTTCTATTTTCATACGATTTATTTTGTCCTCCGTTTTACTAAAAAGGCTTCGTAATCCGTTCCTTTTTCAAATTCATACCAGACATTTTCTCTTAACCCGAAGACTTCAAAATCTTGTAAAATTTCTTCGAGATTTATCGTTATGCCCATTCGATAGAGCCGTGTTCGGGCGTGATTACTGCCCGTTGCATAAATCCACGCATCTCTATATTTTTCGGTAAAAACATACAAAGTCGAAGTGACGGTTGCCAAGACTTTGCGGCTGTCTTTGTTGTCCGTAATTGATTTATCGTCAATGTTTTCCGTATCTTCGTCGTAATCTCCAAAGGCTAAATTATAGACATTTTCTTTGTTGGTTTCGGTATAAACCACCAATTTCGTGATGTTTCCCTTCGGACCTTCGCTTGTAAATTTGAATAATTTGTAATCACCTTCGGTTGCATATTCATATCTCGACAGTTTCATTTATTTTTCACGACGATACTCAAATTTTGTCTTCTTTCCACTCTACATTGAAGATTATACTCCGAATTTTATAAAATTAAAATTCTCATCTAAAACTTGGAATGTTCATAAAGACGAATATTTGATAAAATTTAAGCTAAGTATATGCAATTTTCATTTGATAAAAATATAAACGAAATAGCGGAAAAGGTTGAGGCAGATAAGCGTTTGACCTTTGATTTGGAGAAAAGATTATGAGTTCAATAGTAATAGATAATTCACCGATGACTTACGAATATTCGCCAGTTCTTGATTTGGATTTTGGCAGTTTATTTGAAAAACCGACTGATGATGAGTTTTTCAACTTCTGTCAGCGTAATAAAAGTATGCGAATCGAAATGGACAAAAACGGAGAGATTACGATTATGCCGCCAACGGGAAGCGAAACGGGAAAGAGAAATTTTATATTAACCGTAAAATTCGGACAATGGTCTGAAAAAGACGGCACGGGCGTAGGTTTTGATTCTTCGACCGGATTTCGTCTGCCAAACGGTGCGAAGCGTTCGCCCGATCTATCCTGGATAAAGTTGGAAAAATGGAATGTGATCCCTTTAGCAAAACGAAAAAAATTCGCTCCCGTTTGTCCCGATTTCGTCGTCGAGCTTCGTTCTGAAACCGATTCGCTGACTAAATTAAAAAACAAAATGCTCGAATACATTGAAAACGGTGCATCTTTAGGCTGGCTGATTGATGCTGACAAACGCAAAGTTTATATCTATCGTCCAAATGAAGAAGTCGAGATTTTAGAAAACCCGACGGAACTTTCGGGCGAACCGTTTCTAAAAAGTTTTACTTTAGATTTGAAGGAAATTTGGGAGTAAAAAGTTATGCAGATTATATCTGAAAAATTGGAAAACGATATTAAGAATCTTTCAGAAAAAGACTTGATAAGACTCCGCAAATTTATCATTTCTCTT
>JBGTKR010000418.1:0-2853 GCA_041744535.1 Pyrinomonadaceae bacterium | reverse complement strand
AGGAAATTGCATACGCTTTACTTGACATTTAGGGTTAATTTTTCGTAGCATTGCAATTCGCTGTTTGATTTGGAAACAGCTTGTTTTTTTATTGATAAAGTTTTGAAATCGGGGCATATATGTCAATTGGTAGACAGCCTCCCTTACAAGGAGGAAGTTGTAGGTTCGAGTCCTTCTATGCCCATCAAAGCCGATTTCAAATTTCAAATCGCAAATTTCAAATAAAAGTCTGAATTAAAACACTTATCTGAAATCTTAAATTTGAAATTTGAAATCTTCTTCTTGCGGAGTCGTAGTTCAGTTGGTTAGAACGCCAGCCTGTCACGTTGGAGGTCGCGGGTTCGAGTCCCGTCGGCTCCGCCATTAAATTAAAGGTGATTGAGTTTTACGTTCTTGGTCACTTTTTTTGTTTATCCGGAGAAATTTGCATCCGATTTTAGGATTTTAACGAATACACTATTATAGAGGTATTTATCAATTTATTTTATTAAAACTATTCTCCTGTTTTTTGTGAAATGAAAGCCGATATTTTAATCGGTTAATTGGTAGATACCTTTATCTTTAATTAAAGAATCAGAGAGGAAAAAATTATGAGATTATTATTAACATTGAGTTTGAGTGCATTATTATTATTTATGGTCGGCTGTCCGGCAGAACCGGTAACTAACACGGTAGATAATGCTAATATGGAAAATACCAACGCTATGGAAAACGCCGATAATACGATGATGGACAATACAAATATGTCCAATGCTGAAGGTATGGATAAAGAAAATCCCGAAGTTGGCGGATCACCGATGATGAAGGATAAAAACATCGTTGAAAATGCGGGCAATTCCAAAGATCACACGACTTTGGTTGCGGCTGTAAAACAAGCCGATTTGGTTGAAACATTAAGCGGCGAAGGTCCGTTTACTGTATTTGCCCCGACAAATGCGGCATTTGAAAAAATTGACAAAACAACTTTAGACGGGTTGATGAAAGACGACCAAAAAGAAGCATTAGGCGGCATTCTGAAATATCACGTTGTTGCCGGAAAAATGGATTCAAAAACAATTGCCGACGCGATCAAAACAGGCAACGGTAAAGCAGTCTTAAAAACCGTCAACGGCGAAGAATTAACCGCTACGATGGACGGAGATAAATTAGTTCTGACCGATGCAAAAGGCGGAAAATCAACGGTAACAATTGCTGATGTATATCAATCAAATGGTGTTATTCACGTAGTTGATACGGTTTTAATGCCTAAATAAATCAGGTTTAGAAACAAATTAGAAAAATAAAAAAGGGATGCGAAACAATCAAAATCGCATCCCTTTTTTTGTTTATAAATGAGGCGGAAACCCGACAGTTATGGAGGGTGCTGTTTGGTATAGGATTGCTGATTTTCAAACAATACCCTTGTTCACACGCGGGTTTCCGCCTTTTATTTTACGGAATTAAGTGTTCCGACGGCAGGAGTTTTGTCATTTATTATGTTCAATAGCAATCTGTTTTATGTGAACTTTCAATTATCCTTTTCTAAGTTCCGTCAAAACCTGTTTGGCAACGGCTTTTAAGGTGTCAAAAACTCCTTCGCCGTTTGTGGCGACAGCTTCAAAGGTCGGTTCGCCTTTTTTTTGCAGTTCCGAGGTCAGTTCGTCAACCGGAATCACATTCGGCAGATCGCGTTTGTTTAACTGCAGAACGTAGGGAAGTTCCATCAGATTAAACCCTTGCGTTTGCAGATTTTCTTCCAGATTGTAAAGCGATTCGATGTTGGCATCCATCCGTTCTTCCTGCGAATCGGCGACGAAAACCACTCCGTCAACGCCCTTCAAAATAAGTTTCCGCGAAGCATCGTAATAAACCTGTCCGGGAACGGTGTATAGATGAAAACGGGTTTTGAAACCGCGAACCGTGCCGAGTTCGAGCGGCATAAAGTCGAAAAATAAAGTCCGGTCGGTTTCGGTGGCAAGGCTGATCAATTTTCCCTTCGCCTGCGGTGCAGTTGAATCGTAGATGTATTGCAGGTTTGTCGTCTTTCCGCACAAACCCGGACCGTAGTAAACAATTTTGCAGTTAATTTCGCGTGATGCGTAATTTATGAAAGTCATAATTTCAGTTATCAGTTATCAGTTATCAGTTATCAGTTACAGTTTGTTGACTGCTGACTGTTGGCTGCTAACTGAAAAGGCTGTCAATATCTTCGTCGGTAATTTCGGCAAAAAATGTGGTGTCCTCCAAAGTTCTGTTGGCGGATTCGTGAGCTACTTCGTCCAGAACGGAGGCGACTTCGCGGCTCGCTTTTTTTGTCCGCAATTTGACCAAACCCAGAGTCGAGCGTCCGTCAAAAACCACGACCAGAAGACTTCTGCCGATGACGCTGATAAAAATGCTTTCGCGTTCTCCTTCGTGAACGACCGACGGGAAAACGTCTTCGCCGATAAGTTTCGCCATACTGGTCGTTGCCGCAACATTTCCCGCCGCCAGCGAGGAAAAACTCGTCGTATCCATATCGCCGATCTCGCCGTGAAAGGCAATCGGCTGACCGTCGCGGTCAACTAAAAACACGACTCTTGCCGCCGCCTCGACACAAAGGCGTGCCAGCAGATTTTTGATTTTGTAAAAATGATGTTCTCTGATTATAACAGGCGTTTCTGCCATCGTATTTATTCTCTTGATCGGTATTTTGTAAAAAAAGAAGGTGGAGTAAAAAAAAGACTTCTTATATTCAATACCTTCGCCAAAAAATTTGGCTAATAAAATGCAAGTTTTTTGGACTGTTTTGCAAAAATAGCCTTTATTAAATAAGCATTTCCAGTTGATTCTTTCAGCAACGCTAAATGGTTGAAAAATAAAGAGTATTGAATT
>JBGTKR010000417.1:0-2109 GCA_041744535.1 Pyrinomonadaceae bacterium | reverse complement strand
TTTATAAAGGATATAAAAAGTGTGTTAAAGACAACTGCTCTAAAATCATACAATTCGTTTTTTACTTTGAATTTCAAGATTTAATAATTTTGTTGCTTTTTAACCGTTATAATTACAAGTTTTGATGTCGGACAATTGCTTCTTTTCGCCACGCTTCCAATCGGCACAAGCGGATTGCCTTCGGGAAAATAGACCGCCGCACATTGTTTCGGAATCGGGTATGGAACAACGATGAATTTATAAACGTGGCGAGTTCCGTCGGTAAAATAACTCGTAATATCAACCGGATCGCCTTCTGATAAATTGCGGTTGGCGATGTCTTTTTCATTCATCATTATTACGCGGCGTGTGCCGTAAATTCCGCGGTAACGGTCTTTATAATCATATATCGTCGTATTAAATTGATCGTGTGAACGAATCGTCGTTAGAAGAAGTTGATCGGGTTCGATTTTGATTTTTTCCAATTTACTGGCTTTAAAAATCGCTTTTCCCGTTTCCGTTTCAAATTTTCTCGTCCGTGGCGGATTCGGTAAATAAAAACCGCCCGGTTTGCGGATTCTTTCGTTATAACTTTCGTGTCCGTTGATTGTTTTACCGATGACTTCGCGGATATTGTCGTAATTTGAAACCATTTTGTCCCAATCAATTGTTGATCTTTCGCCCAAAACCGCTTTCGCCATTTCGCCGACGATCCACGTTTCGCTGCGGTGATGTTCGGTTTTCGGTTTCAAGATTCCTTTTGACATCTGCACCTGCATCGTTGTGCTTTCACACGAAACAAATTGTTCGCCTGATTTTTGAACATCAATTTCCGAGCGTCCGATGCAGGGAAGTATCAGAGATTTTTTGCCCGTTGCAAGTGCGGTGCGGTTTAGTTTTGTAATAACCTGTGCGGTCAGAGTCGTTTTTCGCAAACCTTCATAAGTAAAATCAGTGTCGGAAGTTGCGGACAAAAAATTTCCGCCCATCGCAAAAAAGACTTTCCCGCGTCCGTCGTGCATTGCCTTGCAGCTTTCGACAACATCGAAACCTTCTTTTTCGGGAATTTGAAATTCAAATAAATTTTCCAGTTTCTCGCGGAATTCATCGCCGATTTTGTGCCAGATTCCCATCGTCCTGTCGCCCTGCACATTTGAATGCCCTCGAACGGGACACAAACCCGCACCGTCTTTGCCGATTTGTCCGCGAAGAAAATGCAGATTCGTAATATCCTGAATCGTTGCCACAGATTCCTTATGTTGTGTAACACCCATCGCCCAACAAGTTATAACGCGTTCAGCTTCGA
This sequence comes from Pyrinomonadaceae bacterium, assembly GCA_041744535.1. Taxonomy (GTDB): domain Bacteria; phylum Acidobacteriota; class Blastocatellia; order Pyrinomonadales; family Pyrinomonadaceae; genus Aridibacter. The sequence continues at coordinate 824 of JBGTKR010000417.1, read as the reverse complement.
CAAACATTTCGGCGGCTTCAATTAATTGTTCACGCGATAAACCGCTTTCGCTCAAAATATCTTCCCACGAAATTGTTTCAAGATTTGCCAGAAATTCTTCAAATCCTGTTGTATATTCATTAATAAATTTATGGTCGAAAATTGAATTAGGGTTTTCATTTTCCATTTCAACCAGAATTTTCATAATTCCTTTCAACACAGCCATATCGCCGCCGATTCTTAACGGCAAATGCAGATCGGCAAGCTGCGTCGAACTTCCACCGAGCATTGCAATCGGAAATTTCAAAGGATTAGGATAATGCTGCGGATTCGGATTTACAAAATTCATCAAACCCGCTTCCGGCAAAGGATTTATCGCAATAATTTTCGCACCGTTTCGCTTTGCGTCCTGCAAGGAAGACATCATACGCGGAGCATTCGTTCCCGGATTTTGCCCGATTATTAAAATCAAATCTGTCTTTTCAAAATCTTCGAGCCGAACATTTGCTTTGCCGAGTCCGGTTGATTCGGCAAGTGCAACTCCCGTAGATTCGTGGCACATATTCGAGCAATCCGGCAAATTGTTTGTCCCGTATGCCCGGACAAAAAGTTGATATAAAAACGCCGTTTCATTTGAGGTCCTGCCCGAAGTATAAAAAATCGCTTCATCCGGCGAGGCAAGTGAATTTAATTCTTCGGCAATAATCTGAAAAGCATTTTCCCAAGAAATCGCTTCATAATGCGTTGCGTTTTCATTTAAAAAGAAAGGTTGTGAAATTCGTCCCTGATTATTCAGCCAATGGTCGTCCTTTTCTGATAATTCTTCAACCGAATATTTTGCGAAA
>JBGTKR010000416.1:0-6449 GCA_041744535.1 Pyrinomonadaceae bacterium | reverse complement strand
TTTAACGGAATTTACAATTTTTTACGACCGCTGCAAAGAAAAAACGCCTCGGCTTTTTATCTATATGTGATGTTTGCATCCGTGATTATACACTAAGAGCGAACCACACACATTTTAAGCGTCGGCGTTTGATGTTTTAGTTGTTATAATTGGTTAAATTCTATTTCAACTCGCATTTTAGATAGTCTTAGTTTTCAGCTTTAACCGTTTCGGTTTTAGCAGTTTCCGCACCTTTTCTGCGGGCAAAACGCTTGTTAAATCTGTCAACCCGACCGGCGGTGTCAACTAATTTTTGTTTACCTGTAAAGAACGGATGACACTCCGAACAAATTTCAATATTTAAGTTTTCGCCCTGTGTCGAGCGTGTTTCAAATGTATTTCCGCAAGCACAGGTTACGGTGATCGCATCATAATCCGGATGTATTTCTGGTTTCATTGCTTTATTTTACCCCCTTGATATAATAAAAAACTTCGCACGATGTGCAAACGAGTATTCTAAAATTGTTTGCCCGTAAAAGCAAGTGGAAAACACAGGACGGCGAAAATGCTGTGTGATTATTAGAAATCAAAATATTTTATATTAAGATGCAGTAAAAAATAGTTGGCATCCTGAAACACGATGTTATAATCAAAAATGTGTTATTCTCTCATTTCTTACCTGTAGTGGCTTATTAATTTGGAGATATAAATATGAAAAAATTTGCTTTTTTTACAATGTTTTTAATAATATTCGGGATTTCTGCATATACGCAAATAAACGGACAGGAGCGTCCCCGAATCGTCGAACTTCCGGTTGATAAACAATCATCAACTGCCCCCGTAGAAACCTATATCGAACCGCCGCCGCCGATGCCGGTGATTGATATGGAAGATGTAATAAAAATCAACACGAATCTGGTGAAACTTCCCGTGTCTGTTTTTGATAACAACGGAAGATTTATTTCGGCTTTACAGCAGAACGATTTTCAAATTTTTGAGAACGGTTATCAGCAGCAGATAGAATATTTCGCTTCGGTAGAAAATCCGTTTACGGTTGTTTTGCTGCTCGATCTGAGTCCTTCGACAAAATATAAGATCAATGAAATTCAGGATGCGGCGATCTCTTTTTATGATGAATTGCGTAGTAATGATCGTTTGATAGTTGTGGCTTTCAGTCGGGATATGGAAGTTTTGAGCGACGGAAATGCGGATTACACTCAAATTCGCAGTGATATTCGGCGGGCAAAGTTCGGCACCGGCACGAGTCTTTATGACGCGGTTGATTATGCGATGGATAAAATAAAGGCAATCGAGGGACGCAAAGCCATCGTTTTATTCAGCGACGGAGTTGATACGACTTCCAGACAGGCTGATTTTAACGGCACGATCAGACAGGCTCATTCTACCGATGCACTTATTTATTCGGTCAGATACGATACATTTATTCCGAACACGACCGGCAAAAAAATAACCTACGGAGTCGGCGGAAGTCCCGAAGAACACCAACGCGGAAAAATCTATCTGCGTAATCTGACGGAATTCAGCGGCGGCAGAATTTACGAAGCGGATACGACGGCTAACTTAAATAGGGCTTTTAAGAACATCGCCGAAGAACTCCGCCGTCAGTATTTTATCGGTTACTATCCCGAAACAGAAGGTGTCGAAGGTGAACGGCGAAATATTATGGTCAGAGTCAAACGCCCGAATCTGATTGTCAGAACAAAGGGAAGTTATACGGTTGAAACAGCCGAGAGATAATTCAGTTATCAGTTATCAGTTATCAGTTATCAGCAGTTAATAGTCAACTGACTGCTGATAGCTGATAGCTTTTTTTCAGGCATCTTTAATTTCATATCAATAATCCTAGAAAGGAAAAGTTAGTTTCTTTCCCCGTTTGTTTTGGCTAAATTGACTTGAAAATTGGAGAACCGAAGATGAGAAAGACCGCAATTATTTTGTTATTTCTCGGCTTGTTTTGTCTGTCCGCTCTTGCCCAAGTCGGAAAGAAAACCCGTCCGCGAATTGTAAGAACACCGACCCCGACACCGCAAACACAAACGCCGCAGCGTCCCGTTTTGCAAAATGATTCACCAAGAGATCAATCTACACAAGTCGGAAAACCGCCTGTTTTGATTGATAATACTTCAAGGAAACCGCCGTCATCTCAAGCCCAGATTCCCGCCGATGAAGAAGTTATCGAAGACGATGAAATAATCAAGATCGAAACGAATTTCGTAACTTTGCCGGTTACGGTTTTAGATCGGCAGGGTAGATTTATTTCCGGTTTAACCCAAAATCAATTTCAGATTTTCGATAACGGAATCCAGCAAAAGGTCGAATATTTTGCATCGGTCGAAAAACCTTTTACGGTTGTGCTGATGATTGATGTCAGTCCTTCGACGCAATATAAAATTTACGAAATTCAGGATGCGGCGATTGCTTTTGTCGAGCAGTTAAGAGCCGACGATAAAGTGATGGTCGTCGCCTTTGACCGTGATCTGACCATTTTGAGTCAGCCGACAAACAGCCGTCTGCAGCTTAGAAATGCCATTCGACGGGCAAATTTCGGAGAGGGAACGAGCCTTTATGATTCGGTTGATAAAGTTATTAACCGGCATCTGCGGAATATCGAAGGACGCAAGGCAATCGTTTTATTTACCGACGGCGTTGATACGACTTCCAAAAGGGGAAACTATCAAACGACTCTGAGAAACGCCGAAGAGTCCGACGCACTTATCTATCCGATTCGTTACGACACATTAGGACAATATGCACAGACCGGATATCCGAGCGGCGGAAGCAGAAGAATGCCCCGCAATTCGGGAGGAGGTATTTTAGGAAATATTCTCGGAGCAATTTTGACTGGTGGAGATATTAGTATCGGCAATAGCGGAGGTGGTGCAGGTCAGAGTCCCGAAGAATATGCACGCGGGAAGGTTTATCTGGAATCGCTTGCCCGAAACAGCGGCGGACGCAAGTTCGAGGCAACCACGACATACAATCTCGATGCGGCTTTCAGAAGCATCGCCGAAGAACTTCGCCGTCAGTATTCGCTCGGATATTATCCCGAAACCGGCACTAAAGGCGAGCGGCGGCAAATTCGTGTCCGCGTCAAGCGTCCGAATTTAGTAGTCAGAACTAAACAGAGTTATATTGTCGGGAATAATTAAGCGGATTTGCGATTTTCAATTTGCGGTTTGCGATTGCCCGGAATTACAAAAATTCATTATTATTTTAACCAATGAAAAAAATCTCGATTCTAATTTTATTGATCTGTTTCGCATCCGTCGGTATTTTTGCTCAGGCAAATCGCGGAAATGTAAATAATGATAAAAAAGCAAACAGACGGGCGGAGGAGGAAACTTCCAAACCGAAAGAGAAGCCGAAATTTGCCAACGAAAACGTAATTGATGAATCTTATGAAACGGATAATGAGATATTAAATATTGACACGAAACTCGTTACGATTCCGGTCAAAGTTACCGACCGCAGCGGCAGATTTATCAGCGGTTTAAAAAAAGAGGATTTTAGCGTCGAGGAAGATAAAATTAGTCAGGAAATCGCTTATTTTCAAAACGAACAAAAACCTTTTACCGTCGCGTTGGTTTTGGATATGAGTTATTCGACCACGTTCAAAATTGACGAAATTCAGCAAGCCGCACTCACCTTTATTACCCAACTTCGCCCCGACGATAAGGTTATGGTCGTTTCGTTTGACGGTGAATTTTATATTTTATGCGAGCCGACAAATGACCGTAAAACGATTGAACAGGCGATCATCAAAACGAGAATCGGTTCGGGGACGAGTCTGTATGAAACGGTTGATTTTGTGATAAACAAACGCTTTAACAAGATCGCCGGACGCAAGGCAATCGTTTTATTTACCGACGGCGTTGACACGACCTCACGACAGGCAAATGAACGCGATAATCTGCGTGATGCGTCGGAACTGGACACGCTCGTTTATCCGATTCAATACGATACTTTTAAAGACGTTCAGGCAATTCAAAATCAATCCGTAATCATCCAACCGCCGACGATCAGAACGACTCCGACGGCAAACGGCGGAAGTATTCCGACCGGACGGCAGCCGAAAAGTCCCTTCCCGTTTCCTCTGCCAACGGGAACAATCGGAACGGGCGGCGGAAACAGAACACCGCCGCGTTCAATGCCGGGTTCGGGAACGAGTGTCGAAGATTATAAGAAAGCGGATGAATACTTAGAAGAAATGGCAATGCGGACGGGCGGCAGAATCTATAAAGCCGACAGCACCGCCAATCTTTCCCAAGCCTTCTCGAACATCGCCGGCGAATTACGCGAATTTTACAGCCTCGGCTATTATCCGGGCGAGGAAAAAGAAGCCGGAAAACAACGCAAAATAAAAGTTAAAGTAAATCGTAAAGGAGTCGCCGTCCGAGCCAGAGAAAGCTACGTTGTTAAGGAAAAAGGTAAAAGTAAAAAGTAAAAAAACTGCTGACTGCTGAGTGCTGACCGCTGACTGCTATCAGATCACAGTTCCATCCTTAATTATTTCATTTTTCGGAATAATGATAATTCCGTCACGGATAAAGTAATTTTCGCCCTCTTCTTCATCAACTCCGTGTTCATTTACAAGTTTTACATTTTTCCCGATACGTGCGTTTTTATCAATGATCGCCCGTTTGATGACGGAATTTTTTCCGATACCGATGTGCGGAATTTGATTCGATACGTTTATTTGCAGTTCTTCATAAGATTCATAATAATCCGCACCCATTAGAATCGAATTTTCAATTCTCGCTCCGTAATCAATCCGACTGCGTAAACCGATAACCGAATTTTGTGCAAAAATTCCGTCTAAAATACATCCTTCGCTGACCATCGAGTGATTTATTTCGCTGTTTTGAACCTTTGACGGCGGCAGAAAACGGCTGCGTGTGTAGATCGGCGATTCGGAATTAAAGAAATTAAATTTCGGAAGTGCCGAAGCCAGATCGAGATTAGCATCATAAAACGCCCGAATCGTTCCGATGTCTTCCCAGTAATCGTCAAAAAAATGTGCCTGAACATTCAGGTTTTTAATCGAAGCCGGAATTATTTCACCGCCGAAATCAAAACGGCTTTCATCTTCATTTAAAAGCTCGACCAGTCTTTGATAATCAAACACATAAATTCCCATCGAAGCTAAAAAGGGACGTTTTTCCGCTTCTTTGTCCGCCAGACCGAAACGGGTCGTGTCAACCCGCATCGCTTCTAGTTCTTCACCGCCCGGTTTTTCCTTGAATTCAATGATTTTCCCGTCCTCATTGGTTTTAAGCAGTCCGAAACCTTCGGCTTCCTTCGGCGTGCAGGGAATCACCGAAATCGTTACATCGGCATTTGTTTCAAAATGTTTCTGCAAAAACTTTCTGTAATCCATTCGATAAAGATGATCGCCTGAAAGAATTAAAATCGTATTCACGCCCCAATCCCGTATGTGCGGAATCACCTGCCGCACCGCATCAGCCGTTCCCTGAAACCACTGCGGAGAATCTAGTCTCTGCTCCGCCGCCAGAACTTCGACAAAACCGCTTGAAAAATTTGAAAAACGATAAGTCCGGGCAATATGCCGATTGAGCGAAGCCGAATTAAACTGCGTCAAAATAAAAATCTGCGTAACACTCGAATTGATGCAATTTGAGATCGGCACATCTATCAGGCGGTATTTCCCGCCGAGCGGCACTGCCGGTTTTGCCCGCTCTCTGGTCAAAGGAAAAAGCCGCGAACCTGCTCCGCCGCCTAAAATTATCGCCATCACTTTCGGGTCTTGATACATATTTCTATTTTTAGTCGTCTTTTTTAGAATTATTTATTACATTTACAGAATAGCTTTATTCCGAATTCAATTTCAAGAAGCCCTAAATTTTATCTCAAATCCCGTTGACATCTTTTGCAAATGCGTGTTACCTTGCCTTTCACCGAGAAAATCGGGTGAAATGTTCTTTTACAGACTAAAATGCTTTATAAATTCAGGGAAAGCCGGGTGAAATTCCCGCACGATCGCGTCACAGTGATTTGATTTTGGATTTTAGATTTTAGATTTTGGATTGTTTTTGTATTCAATCCAAAATCTAAAATCTAAAATCCAAAATCGAACAAGTCTGGAAACCTGTTTTAAAGTTTTTTTAGCCGTCAAAAATGTCTCGCGTAAAGGCATCCGGTTAAACAATAGATTTTCTTTTAATATTTTCAGCAAAATCCTGTTTTTCTCGAACTTTCAAGCGAGAAAAACAGGATTTTTTTATTTTGCAAAATTTATTTATCAAAAATTATTCAAATTTACGTTTCGCAGCGGTTTTTTTATTGCTGTGCATCTTCGCAATTTCGTCTTGCCGAACCGATAAACCGCAAACCGAAATCGTTACGGCAGATCGGGAAGTTACCGACGATTTAGGCAGGAAAATAACTCTGCCGAATGAAGTTACAAGAGCCGTTTCGCTTGCACCGAATTT